>CBCOYO010000005.1:0-50543 GCA_965114465.1 uncultured Lachnospiraceae bacterium | reverse complement strand
AAACTGGTCAATGATTCCTTATAAAAGCCTTCTTTTTCTTTGCTAAACCAATTATGCATTTGTTCCACATATGTAAGGAAGCGCCCCACATCTGCATATTCCAGCGCTTGATATCCCAAAAATACATCTAACAGACGCAATATCTCATTTCTCTGCGCAGTGCTGCTCTCCCCCGTTTCGTACAATGTAATTACAGACTCCATTAACTGACGGAAAACCTGACGAATACTTTTAATGTCCTCATAAAACTCCTCACTCTCATAACGGTAGAAAATTTTGTCAAACAACACATTAATATGCTCTTTATCAAACAAATCCAATGCTTCCCCATCCGCTTCATTCGTTCCGCCAAAAGAATCACGCCGAATAAACCGCGCTGGAAGCACTTCCGACTGCACCGTTTCACCCTCCAGCATCCGAAGCACCATTGAAAGCCCAATTTTGCCAAGTTTAGCATGATCCGTCCACACAGAAGAAAGTGCAGGTTTCAGCTTTGCCGCAAGCACTGTATTATCGTAGCCAAATACCATTACATCTTTTCCTGGCACTATCCCGCGCTTTTTTAACATTTCATAAAAACCAATTGCCGTATCGTCATTAACACAAAACACCGCCTCCACCTCTGGGAAATTATCTAGCATCTCTTGGAACGCCTTCTGTGAAAATCGGGATAAACAGCCTGAAACATAGTTTTTTTCGCTATATGGTATATTATGTTCTGAAAGTGCCTCAAAAAACGCCTGCTTGCGTTCATTCGCATCCGTATTGTCGTTTGGCCCGCCAATCATGCCAAACTTTGTAAGCTTTAGACTGTTTATGAGATAACGCATTGCCTCTTGGATACCGCTCTTATTGTCATAATTAACACTGCAATACCCTTCTAGCTTGGACGCAATCAGTACGCACGGCACTCCCCGATAACTATCCACTAATTCCCGAATTCTAGCAGACGACGCATAACAACCGATGCTGTCTGCAAGAATCAGCACTGCGTCCAAATTGTCTGTGCGTGCGAAGGAAAATAGTGTATTATACTGGTACTCATACATTATTTCTTTACGTTCTGACAAATCCCTGTCCAAATACTTTCCCGGCAGAATCATCAGGGTAATCCCTGCATCTTCCGCCTCTTTCATGGCGCCCCTGCACACAGAAACCGTAAAACTATCCGTAATCCCGCTTACAAGAAGTCCAATCACAGCTTTTGTCTTTTTTCCCATTTCGCTCTCCCTTACATCACATTGTTGTTTATTCGCTTCTCTTAATTTATATTTTAACATATTTTTCACAATTTTAAAGTTTAAAAAAGCTAAAAATACGAAAATTTCTATGTATCCTTATTTCTCTTCTGTCTTAATTATTTCTATAATCAAATTCATCTTCCCGGTTCAATAACTGCGCCCATCTCGCGGATATTAATTTCGCATAATTTAGATAATACAGCCCATAATTTCCCAATGCATATCCGTCATTCATTTCCAGAAAAATAGTCTGCTCTCTCCCCTCCTTTACCGCCACCGCAAAATCAATGCTGCATCCCATTGGCCGGTTGGGAATTGTGCGGAACGCTTCGACTATTTGATCAATAATATCTGCATTATAACAATAATGATAATCCCCTTTATATGGTCTAATATCAATTAATTCATCATAAAGCATAAAACCGCGCCATTCTCGTTTAATATCCAGCACGTTGCTGCAAATCACCTCATAATTTTCATAACAGCTCCCACATCCAATTAAATCCTTAGTTCCATTTACCACAAGCCCTGTAAATGCCTTATCTTTCACTGGCTTTACAAACACGCCCCATTTGTCCGGATTAGAATTAATGGAATCTATCGTATCCCTCCATATCCTGCGACCCATAAATGGCTGTAACTGCACCGGATAATCCTCACAGACAGGCGTTACATGAAATTTTAAGAGAATCGTCTGTACCTGATCAATATAGTCAAGCACAATATCCTGCACCGTCACCCGATCGTAAATCTCATCTATCACTTGATACTTTACAATCTCCGCCCCCATCTCCCGAAATCCATACACCGCATGAGAAATATTAGGAGAATGGTATTCCCCATTTGCTCTTATTTTTGCATAAATCATCTTTATCCCCCTGTATGCTGTGCACGCATACCAATCGTTTGAAAATGTTTTTCTTTCACTCTTTCTTCACCCAACTGCCTCAATAACCGTTTTACCAGTTAAGGGTCTTTCATAGCGGATGCCTATACTTTTCTTTATACGACTGCCTCAATAATCGTTTTACCCCCCATATGGATTTCTTTCACGCCAGTTTCTTTCTTTTTATTAAAGTTAAAACTAAGCAAATACCCCTTGTCTTTGTGATAATATTCCAGATAATCCAAAAGCTGCTCCTCTCCTCTTTCATTATACTCATTGCCATGCCAGATTTTTAATTCCACAATAAACTGCTCGCCTAGATAATCCACGATAACATCCGTTCGCCGTGCATCTCTTGTCTGCGCTTCGAGATAATAGTTTCCAGTACCATTGATAACAGGCTTTAAGTATAATAAGAAAAATTTGCGTCCATAATCTTCTATAAATTTCTCATTATTTCTACCATAAATCTCCTGAAAATGTACCACAAACTTTTCAAGTAATAACGTCATATTCAGCTTTCCGTCTTTTATAAATTGGCTGCTATTCCCTTCCCCATATCGGTAGGATTCACTGTTCAGCGCCTCTTTTGTAATAAAGATATTGAGCAGCTTCATCTCAAACATACGGTTTGCAATCGCCACCTGCCCATTCACTTCTTTCAAAAATCCAAACATTTTTCCTATATTAATGGGTTTTACATCCACTTCAAAAGGAATCCGCATTCCCCGATACAATATTCCTTCTATTATAGCCTGCAAATCTTTATAAATATCCAACTGTTTCACCATGCTTTCAAACAGCGGCGTGCTTTCCTTTAAAATATTTTTTACAGCTTTTGCCACGCCTTGTTTTGTCCATGCCATTTGCGGAGTTTCAAATTCTTTTTCTTCTGGAAGATCCTCGTCTATGCACTTACATATAGAAGAAACAAGTACAGGGTATCCAGAAGTATAGGCATAAATTTCCTTGGCAACTGCCTGAATATCCATACCAATATGATAATCCGCTTCGTATTCCTCCAGCATTCCAGCAATCTGCTCCGGCAAAAAATGCATTTCTATCTTAAACTTCGCAGCGATATTCCAAGGACTGTTATACTGATGTTCCGACTCTGGACGCAATTTTAATTTCAGATTTTTAATATCATACACCCCTGCTAGGATTACAGAATGAAAAATTGGCGTTTCCTCTCGTTCCAGATAATACCCCCGAAGCTGCGCCAAAAAATCAAGAAACACTTGGTTATTGCTTGCACTGTCCACTTCGTCTATCATTAATACGATAGGACGCGGACTGGCTTCGCACAAATTGCTTAAAAAAGTAAAAAGCTCATCCGTTTCAAAATCTATATGACTGTTTTTAAAGTCTAACAATTGTTCCTTAATCCATTTTTCCTCGTTGGTGTCCGCATCTTTTAACGCTATAAAAAGTTTTTCCACGAATGCATTGGAAAACGTTGTTTCGTCTGTGAATTTTTTCGACGCCATTTTTTGAAAATCAAGAGAAAATACAATATACTCCTTTGCCAAATACTTCCCCAACGCCTGCAAGGTTGTAGTTTTTCCGTATTGGCGTCCTCTATTAATCACAAAGTAGCTTCCTTCGTCAACATATTCTTCTTTAATCCTTTTTATTCTATCGGCTAGATTCACCATATAGTGTTTCTGCGGCTTGCAAGAACCTGTTATATTAAATCTTTTTCGCATTTTGACTGCCTCCCACGATTCGTCCAATACCAAATATAGTATTTAGCGTGGATTATACTAGAAAAACTGCTTACTTATTTGCTGGTATCCCCAAATCGAAGGTACACTATCCCCCTCTGCAATAAATTTATAAGCGGTTTGCTGCTCCTCGTACCGTCTTTGAAAACGATCCTTCCCAACACAGTACAGTTCAATGTGTATATTTTGGTTTACACGGACTAAATATAATTTCCCATTTTTTTGTTCTATCTGAATCTTTCCGGCAAGATAAGTTCCTGTATATTTCTCAAGTTCCTCTGGCGGCATCAAAATCTCCTTTGGTCTTTGTGAAAAAGAAACCTGACCATTATGCAAAATTGCTGCAATACCATTTCCAAAACGATATTGATCTAAAGATTCTGTATTAGATATAATTATAATACAAAGATCCTCTTCAAAATAATATTGTGTATACGCGGATACTCCAAGGAAGTCGCCGCCGTGAGCATATTTCATATAACCATTATCATAATATCTCTCTAAGCCATAACAATAGTGGTTTATATTCTCTTTCAGGTAAATAGTATAGGCGTGTTCTGATAAAATATCTCTGTTTTTCAAGCATTGATACCATTTTTGCAAATCGTCGCAGTTTGTAACCAGCGCGCCAGCGCCTATACTATACAAGGGATTTGTATAAGGAACTCTAACCAGCACGCCATAATCGTGCATATAATTGCTGGCTTTATTCAAAAGAATATCCTGACCATTGTCAAATATAGTATCGTTCATTCCCAGTTTTGAGAAAATGTGTTCTTGTAAAAACGCATTGTATGTCTGTCCAGAAACAGATTCAATTATCCATGCAAGCAAATTATAGTTGGAATTATTGTAATCAAAATATTCCCCCGACTTCTTTATCGGTTCTCTGACAATCCAGTTTGTAAAAAATTGTTTTTTATTATAAGGCTTTCTGTCCTCGCCCACATAAAAATCATCTTCAAAATTATAATTATTATGCAATCCCGAAGTATGTGTTAAAAGTTGATGCACTGTTATGTCGGAAGGAAGCTGCATATCAGCAGGCAGATACCGATTCGCCTTTTCCTCTAACGCAAGAAGCCCTTTATCATATAAAATCATAATTGCAAATGCCGTGAACTGTTTCGTAACCGAAGCGACCACAAACCGCGTTTGCATTGTATTTTTAATGCCAAAAGCAATATTGGCATATCCGCGGCTGGTTTCATATAAGACTGCGCCCTTTTGAACAATTCTGATAACACCAGAAAAATCCCAATAAGCCATTTCCGCAGTAATATAGTTATCTAACTTTTTTTGTATATTTGTCATAAAATAAGCTCTCCTAAAAAGTTTTTCCACATTGGCATAATAAAGATATCATAGCATACCAATATATCTAAATCCCGCTATATTTCCATGTAGCAACGGTTTTGTGCTGTTGGTATTTAGCTGAGTGCGTGGCTTGATAAACGGGAATGTATACATTTTAAGGCAAAAATGAAAAGAGTACTCTTATCTGCGGAGCTAACAGACCAATTAGAGGATACACCACTCCCACTCCGCATAGAAGCAATGCCCAACGGTTATCATGTTTTTGTATAATTGGAACATAAAATAAATTAGGATTTTCAGGAGCATAATATAAATCTACCTGTTGTCCTGTTTTTACATAGCTGCGCCCATATCCGGTTGAAGATTTGACACGATATTGCTTTTCTCCAGCTTGAAACTCATATTGAGGAAAATAGCTTCGTTTGTTTCCTTGCCCTATCCCCAATTTCCTATCTACAGTAACAACAACGGCTTTAGCTAAAACAGTGGCATGTAAACGTTCTTTCAATAGTCGCCAGCGCATACGCATGCCTATAGCAAAGAAAATCAGTGGAATCATTGTAAACCCTACATCAGCAATACGTTCGTCCGTTCCTCGGCCAGGCTGCGAAATAATAATTCCTGCAAAAATGATGCATATTAATGGCCAAAAAATAGCAAAAAAATACCATGATTTTAGTACAGCATTCTTTGCATCTGTTCTTGCATCCATGTTCTAATTACCTCCAAATACCAATTTCTCGATGGCTCTATTATATCGCAGTCATCAGTAACTTATTAAAAGAATCCGCCAACATCGTTATATTCTCACTGTTCCGCCAACTGTTTGTATGCGCCAAAATATCCAGATGATACCAACAAGGCCAGTTTTCAGATGGCAGATTGAATTAATAGTGCTGTCAAAGCAGCTCTAAAGCTCTTTTATACAGTGGGTCTAAATTACAGCCACAGCTTCCACATTCTTTGTCTGCCTGTTTGATTGCTGATACTAAGATATCTTTATCAGCTTTTCCGTCTAGCCATTGTTGGGCTGGGACAGATATCAAGTCCCAGCCAGATGTAGCGAATTTCTCCATAATCGTTTTTAATTCTTCCATGATGATGCTCCTTTCAAATTAATCAGTGTCTGTTTTCCAGTTTTGTAAACGGAAAGTTATTATTATGTTCCAAACGGGCAAGCAACCATACAAAGGCCACAAGCATTTTTTCTTCCATGTGTTTTAATATATAAACTCCTTTGTTCGTTACATAACCTATAATCTATTATATCATTTCTTAACGAGTTAATATTCCATTGTACATCATGCAATGCTTTATGCGGACAAATATCAACACATTTGTTGCAATTTTCAGGACAATTACTCTTTAAAATTTTGTTACCATAAACAAATTGCTCATTTATTAAGATTGCAGATAGTCTTACTCTTGGGCCATATTTTTTTGTAATAACAACATCATTTTTTCCAATCCAACCTAACCCAGCATTTACTGCCGCAAACTTGAAAGAAAAAGGTGCTATCAAATCTATTTCGTTGTTTTGTGCTACCGGTGGAATATAATATTTCACTTTATATTCATCAAGCATTTTTTGCAGTTGTGTTAAAATTTTTTCTATTACTTTTTTTGCATCTTGAATACCCTTTTCAAACTTTTCTTCAGAATATGTTTCGATTGTAAGTTGTTCCCCATAAGGAACTGCAAATACTAAAGCAGATTTATATATCCTTGCATATTCACTATATGCAATACTTGTAAAACCATAAATAACTTCTGGATATTCTAAAAATATATTGCGAATATTTTTTTCAACCATATAAACCACCTCACAAACTACTTCCGATTTTTCGTTGGCTCTATTATATTACAATGTCTTTCCAGATGGAATAAGTTTTCACAAAAATTTTCCATAAAATATCAATATCGTTACTTTTCACACCCACGCCAAAGTAGTGGGAATCATGCGCCAAAATGCTTGCACTTTAGCATTTTGTGTGCAAAATCTGTTATAATTCACACCTCAATAACTTATAAGCTAATAAAAACTGACATGAGTGTGAATTGTAACTCAATACCTGTCGATTATCCCGTTCCAGTATTTGTTTCCGGCTCGTCCTTTGTGATGACAAACCACCCCTGCTGACAGTCCACTGTAATTTTATCCCCTGCGTTAGATATCTGCCATTAATATCGCATCTGGATACTTTTGGCAAACTTCTGTAATATATTTCTCAATGCTTTTCCCATCACCGCGCTTTTGATTTGTACAATCGAACACAATAATATCCGAACCCGCTGCAACAAGTTCATCCATCTCTTTCATCGTCGGTGTAATATCACTTTCAAATCCCTTATATTATATTTTTATCAATACATTTTTGAAAATTTTTTTCTATTTCTTGTTTAATGAAAATTTTTAACACTTTTGTCTATTAGCAATTGCATCTACTTAAAATATATGTTATAGTTGCTCTATAAGCAACTTGTTATATAAAACCGATTCTCAAAGGAGGTAATTTATGAAAATTTACAAAGCAAAGGATTATAATGATATGAGTCGCAAAGCTGCCAATGTTATTTCTGCACAAATTATTTTAAAACCCAACTGCGTTCTTGGTCTTGCCACTGGCTCTACCCCCTTGGGTACTTATCGACAGCTTGTAGAATGGTATCAACAAGGCGACCTTGATTTTTCAGAAGTAACAACTGTGAACCTCGACGAATATAAAGGGGTAACACGCGATAACGATCAGAGTTACTACTACTTTATGAATGAAAACCTTTTTAGCAAGGTTAATATTAACAAAGATAAAACCTTTCTACCCGATGGAACAGAATCTGACAGCAAAACCGCCTGCCAAAAGTATAATGATATTCTTGATTCCGTCGGCACGATTGACCTTCAGCTTCTAGGACTTGGACACAACGGACATATTGGCTTTAATGAGCCAAGTGAATTTTTTTCAACACAAACGCATTGTATCACACTCTCCGAACAAACAATTCAAGCAAACGCACGCTTCTTTGCAACGATAGATGAAGTGCCACGCCAAGCATATACAATGGGCATACAAACAATTATGTCGGCAGAAAAAGTCCTCGTTATTGTATCGGGAGAAGATAAGGCAGAAATCGTAAAAAAAGCTTTCTTTGGCCCGATTACCCCCCAAGTACCTGCTTCTATTTTGCAGTTACACCGCAACGCTATCATAATCGCCGACGAAGCTGCACTGTCCAAATGCTAAAGCTGAAAATAATAAAATATCTATTTGTTAAAATCAGACAAAAAATATAAAATATAATGGAAAGGTGTTTAAAAATGGTGTTAAGAAAAATTATAAATGGTGTTGTTTTTCATGAAGATGGCTCTTTTCTTCCCGAAACCGTTTATATTTGTGGAGAAAAAATTGTATCAGAAGAAACCTATCACAACACCTCTGGCGAAGAAACAATAACAGATGCCAAAGGATGCTACGTAATTCCCGGCCTTACAGATATCCATTTTCATGGATGTATGGGAAGCGACTGCTGTGATGGTAGCGTTGAAGCCTTGCAGACAATTGCACACTATGAACTAAGTCAAGGCATCACCTCTATTACGCCTGCAACGATGACCATACCGGAGGAAAATCTGACACAGATTTGCCGCGCTGCAAAAAATTTTCACGAATCCAAGCCTGACAATACTGCCGATTTCTGCGGGCTATATATGGAAGGGCCTTTTATCAGCACAGAAAAAAAGGGCGCGCAAAACGAAAAGTATATTACCCCTGCTGACACTGCGATGCTAAACCGCTTGCAAGAAATTTCCGGCGGTCTAATCCGCACCGTAGCAATTGCTCCCGAAACAGAGGGCGCAATGGACTTTATACAAAAAAACAGCAGCAACGTTACTATTTCTATCGCTCATACTACAGCAGATTATACTACAACAAAAGAAGCTTTTTCGTGCGGCGCTTCACAATTGACACATATGTATAATGCCATGCCGCCTTTCAGTCACCGTGCCCCCGGCCCTATCGGTGCAGCCGCAGACGACGAACAATGCAAAGCAGAACTTATCTGTGATGGTATTCACATTCATCCTGCTGTCGTGCGCACAACATTTAAGATTTTCGGAGATGACCGAATTATTTTTATTAGTGACAGTATGCGCGCCGCGGGTCTTGCTGATGGTATGTATGATCTCGGCGGGCAAAATGTAATTGTCAAAGGTAATCTGGCCGTCTTGGATGATGGTACAATTGCAGGCTCTGTCACAAACCTTATGGATTGTATGCGCACTGCTGTACACAGTATGGGGATTCCTCTTGCCAGTGCTGTAAAATGCGCCGCTGTCAATCCAGCGAAAGCTGTTGGCATTTATCAAAATTATGGAAGCCTTACTCCCAGCAAATATGCAAATATTGTGCTCTTGGAAAAAAATTTAGATTTAAAAATGGTAATACATCACGGTATAACACCATACTTTGATAATGCACTTTGATTATGAAAATGTGAGGAAACTGCATATGGCTGCTATCGTTCTTGGTATTGCAGGCACTGCAATTAAATCTGGTATCTATCTTAACAATACATTGACAAATATCAAAGAAACGCCTACAGAGGCATCGCTTGGTGGTGCTCAAGTTTTCGTCAGGTTAAAATAGAAAAAGTTGCACTTGGCAATCATGCTGGTATGCTGGGCGCTGCCGTTTTAAACCGCACTATATAAATTATTACGAAGGGAGATGATTGTTTGGCAGGAAACATTTTGGAACTGATTACACAACAATATCACTCACTAACCCGTTCCAGCCAAAAACTGGCTGATTATATTCTTGCCAATACCCATGATTCACAGTATATGTCCATTTCAAGCCTTGCTGAGTGCAGCGGCGTATCGGAAGCTTCCATTACACGCTTTTGCAAAAGCCTTGGTCTGTCAGGCTATAACAACTTAAAACTTGCGCTCGCAAAAGCCGCCTATGTCACCGATATTGGAGATCCTTCCGATACCCCTGACACCATTACATCAGAGGATACCTTGGGCAGTATTTTCCGAAAACTCTATGACGCAAATGTACTGTCCCTCAATGAAACAATGGATCTTTTAGATGAAAATGAAATATCCAAAGCTGTAGATTTCATATCCGCCGCTGATAGGGTATTTTGTTTTGGACAGGGCGGCAGCATGGTTATGGCAATGGAAGCGTGGGCACGATTCTCTACTGCTACCTCACACTTTGTCCATATTGAGGACTCTCATATGCAGGTTATGAATATCGCGCTGGCTACGGAGAAAGATGTTATATTATTTTTCTCCTATTCCGGTTCGACAAAGGATATGGAGGATATTATGCATATCGCAAAAGAGCGCCATGTATCCGTTATCCTAATCACGCATTTCCCGAACTCGCGTGCTACAAAATACGCTGACGTAATTTTACTGTGTGGCTACAATGAAAGCCCGCTGCAATCAGGCTCTGTTGCCGCAAAAATAGGACAGCTTTTTATTATAGAATGTTTATTCTATGTTTTTTGCAAACGCAATCCTGAAATATACTCAAAGGCACGTTCCGCCACCGTAGAGGCAATTATGCCTAAACTTTTGTAATTTATACTGGTAAGCACTTAAAAAGGCTGTCGGATAAGTTTCGTATTTGACTAATAAATTGTTAGCAAATACACTTTCCGACAGCCTTTTTTGTATTCCAATTATCCCTATCTCAAGCAGTTTCGTTAAAATAACGAATGAATTAAAAAGTACTAAAAATATTATTTGAAAGAATTTTCAAAATAGCACTATTTTTCTGCTTTTCGCAATACATTTCATCGGTGTACAGTATCTGTACTTCTGAAATTACCTATTCAAGAAAATACCTCAAACAACGAAGATAACATCTCTGCCATTTCATCCGCCCAGTTCTGATGCATTCCTCTTGCATTAATCTTAAACTTCACGGTTTTTGTTCCGCCGTATGTGCCAACGCCTTGCAGTACCATAATGGCATTTCCTTTCTTCGTATTCTGCGAATAGGAAATAATTTCATATTCCGTATTTTCTACTTTTGTGCCTTTATATGTAATTTCAATATCTTCCTTGCGCGGTGTTGTTCCCTGCTGGCTGAAATACTGGCTGTTTTTCACAGTTACTTTGGCATCTTTTATCAGCTTCCCAACAATACGAAATTCTACGATTCTTGTATTATGGTTCTGCGGATTTTCTGTGCCGTCCACTGCTTCTTCTGCTACCAAATAATCAGCGCTTTTCGCAGTAATAATCACTTTTGCCGTATGTCCCGTTTCTTTGATCTCGCCGATATCCTGTTTGGTATTGCCCTCATAGGATACCGTGTAATCCTTATTTTTCACCAACTTCTTGCCATTGTCATAGACAATCGGATTCGGATTGTACTGTGCTTTCTTGTTGCTGTACTGCATATCTGGCACTTCAATGGTAATATCGTCACTGTTGAGTGACTTCGGTAGAATCACCATTTCCACAGCATTGCGCAGCGTTCCTGTAAAGCTGCCTTTTCCCTTTATTGTAATATACGCTTTCTTACTATCTGTTGTAATATTCTTATTGTTGCTGTAAATCAAAGTATAATCCTGTCCATTTACTAGCGTTTTCCCCTGATATAGAAGCACAACATCCGGCTGAACGCCTGCACGGTTTTGCAGCACTTCTATCTTCTTGCCGCTAGTCAGCATATCTTCTGTTAATGCAGCTTTGGTAATTGTATATGTTTTAGTAAAAGTACCACTATATCTGCCAATTCCTGTAAACTGCATAGATGCTTTGCCTGCATTTACATGATTTTTGTAGGTAACTCTGTAATCTACGCCTTTTTTCAGTTCTGTTCCTGTTGCCTTATCAGTTAATACTGGATTCTGGAAAACAGGCTTGCCTGTATAGGGCAGCTTGGTTTGAAATTCTGTAAATCCAATTGTCTTTGATGAAAATGCAGCTCCCTTTACAGCAAAATCCTTGCGGCAGCTTCCTACATAAGCGCTGTCCTTTCCAGCCGTTATTATCACGGTCGCAGTGCCCGGCGCTGTGTTATTGACATAAGAAACCGTATAATTTACAATATCGTTTGCTTCCTTCTGCGGCACTACTTTTCCACCTACCTTCACAACAATCGCTGATTCCTCAAAAACTGCTGCCTTGCCGGTTTCATAGTTTAGTGAAGATGATGGAAGTTTAATAGATGCTTTAGACAATAAACCTTTACCGTCTACCACTTCACAGATTGCTACTGCTTCTCCACTATAATTGCCTTTTCCCGTTATTTTTATCTGATATTTTCCTTCGTCTTTTGCCTTTGCAACAGATGTCCAACTGCTTTCCTGCCCTGTTTGGCTCTCATCTTTTCCCATATAAAGTATTTCCACGCTGTAATCTTTTTTGCTGCTTAATTTCTTCTTTCCATCTTTTACAGTGACCGCGACTGCCTGCTCTTTTCCATTGTAAGCAAGATACTCTGGGTAGGTAATGGTAAGCCTTCCCATTTCTTTTGGTGCAATTTCAAATGTCTGTTCAATGGTTTCGCTGTAATTGCCTTTTCCTTTAATTATCACTTTCGCTTGATTGCCTGCGTTTTTATTATTTTTATAAGAAACTGTGTAATCTTTCTTCAGTGTTAAAAGCTTTGCTCCATCATATACTGCGACTTCCGGTTTTACTGCTTTTCCGGTATATTCCTGCGGTGCGATTTCACGTATCCAAACGCCCTCTTTTGCAATGCTTTCAATGATAACATCTTTCTGCTCTGGATTTGCCAGCTTTACAATTTTGAGTTCATCATAGTAAAGTGTTGTCTTAAGCGGGAATGTTACATTTTCTTGTGCGATGGCATTGCACCATAAGCCCAGTTTTTCAATTTTTGCCGGATCAAATACAGCTTCTTTGTGATCGCGCCCCACAAAAGCGACAAACGGAATCGTAACTTTCACAGGAATCCCACTTTTTGCATTGTTTGTATATGCTGGATAATCCTGTAAATAAATCTCAAATTCCTCTCCGTTGCTCTTTACTTGAACAACGACCTTTTGCCCATGCTTTTCAGGAATGGTATAAAATTCCAGTGCATTGCCGCTGCTCCAATCCGCTGTAAAGTTCTTCTCAGCACCAACCCAAGCGTCACTGGATGCCAATGTTGCTTCCATTTCCAAGCCATAGTTTCCGCCGAATACTTTCTCTGATTCCTGTGTTAACCGAAATGCAATCTCGCTGCCGGTTGCCTTATTTGTTGCCCAAACACTATTTAGCAGTTCATCGCTTCCGCCGTAGCTCTCGAAATCTTCTGGGTTCAAATCATTCTGTTCTGCTTCGGTCATATTAAAGCCTACGCTAATGGAAGCAATCTCCTGCTCATTTACAATTAGAACAACCGTTCCCAATCCTTCTCCCAGATTTATCAATGCATAATCCGGCAGTACTGCCTCCCACATTTTGGTTTCTTCATTATAAGAAGCTCTGCAGATTTCTTGATCAAAATCAGAAGTTAACACAAACCGAACACTGCCTGATTGGTCAATGCCTGTTACCTTTGCCACAATCCGTGTCCCTTCTTCGGTCTGGCTTGGCAGCAGCTTATCACCGGATATCGGCGAAACAATATAACCTGCAACTGTATTTTCTTTGGTGGTATTGGTAATTCCGTTAAGCTGTGCAAAACCGTTATGCATATCGGTTGCAAACACGCTTTTCTCATCATTGTAAAAACGAATAAACTCATCCAGCATTTCATGTCCATACAAAACGCCGTTTTCTCTCTTTTCCTTAACAAAAGGTGTATAGAAGCTTGTTGTATCGTTAAAGTTTGCCCATGTCAGGAAATAGCATACACCGTCATCGCTAATTTCATCAAGTAACTGCATATACCAATCCAAAACCTCATTTTCTGAAGTTAATAGTGCATTACTTCCATTTGCCACACCGGTTTCTGTAATTGCATAAAGTTTGTTGTGTTTCTGGGCAAATTCCTGTAAAATCATGTTCTGCTTATGGATATTCTCCAAATAGCCCGCCTGATTTTCCTTTGTCGGGTAGGAATGGTACAAATCGTATCCAATCATATCTACATAGGCATCGCCCGGATACCGCTGCGCATACTCAACCGCATTCGCCGCTTCGCTGCCCGGCCCGTATACATAAAGAAGATTATGCACACCCTGCTCTTTTAAATAATCCACAGTATAACGGTATAAATTAATATACGCTTCCTTATCGCAGAGCGCTGCGCCCCACCAGAACCAGCTTCCTGTATTTTCATGGAAAGGACGGAATAAAATCGTAATACCATCTTTTTCCACTGCCTTTGCATAGTCTGCAATTAAATCAAGATAATCTGTAAAAAGATAGTTTAAATCCTGCTCTGGCATAATTCTTGCCACAACATTTCCCGTTAATGTTCCCGGCGTGTATCCTGAGAAATTATACTGCTTTTCGCCGTTTACTTCCCAATAGCCAAGTGTATCGCTTGTATTACCAGTCTTATTCGATGCTTCATATGCTTTGACTTTCTGGTCAATTAAATCAAAGTTTGGCATATGTGCAGAAAGTGTTATAACTGCCCCTTCTGCTGCCGCGGATCGGGTAAGATCTGCCACAAACTGAATCCGCTGTGCTTCTGGCGTATCCCATGTGGAAGCTTCATTTCCTGTTAAAGAAAGTGTATCAATCCCGACAACACCTGCAATACTGCCTGTAATATCCTTTGTATCGGAGTTGGTAAAGCCCTCTCCTGTACTTCCTGCCTTGTGATGCGTGTCATTTTGATGTCCAAAAATCACGCTGTCCGATTCTCCAATCGCTTTTAAGTATGCATACAATTTCTGTGTTGCTTCATTTGCATTGGCATCCACCAGCGCAATTTCACTTGCTACCGAAACCGTTTTACCACTTGCTGTTGTAATTGTTCTGCCATCTTCCGCTACGGTAATACCAGCACCTTTCTGAATCTTTTGTGTTGTTTCCTTGTAAATATCAACCGTTTCCCCTTTTGTAAAACGCATATTTCCAAAGTAAATATCGCCTTTAAAGTTTGTATTCTTGCCAACTAATCCTAATGTTAATCCAGAGAAAGAGGCGTCGTTTACCGTATCAAAATCCAATGTAAACGTCGATTTATAGTATCCCTCTAACCCTGCGATATTCTCTACGGCTGTACCTTCTGGCAATGCCGCATCCTTGTCAATCCCTAAACTTTCACAGAAGATTTTTATTCCAAATCCTCCCTGTGTCATATCTGCGGGCTTGTAATAAACATCTGCTTGAAATGCGTTATATCCGCTTACAGGGTTGATAGTCTTAGGATGCATATAGTTAAATTTCGCTTCACTCCATCCTTTGTCAGCGTCTTTGCTGTAATCCACTGTTGTTACTAACAGCTTTTCTTCTTGGATTGTTATATTCCCAACTTTGCTCTCTCCGGAATAGTCCCAGCCATCTGTCACTGACCACGTAGCGGCTTCCGTGCTTAAAAACATTCCGTTTTCATTGATTGGCGGAAGTTCCGGCGCATCACCCGATCGGTTAAATGCCTCTACCTTTACATTGTCAAGGTATATATCGCCTTTGTAGCCACTTGTATCCCCTGCAAGACATGGAACTACTGCCATAATCGGCGTAATATCAGCAATCGTTGCTGCTATCTCTCCATCTTCGCCCGATATCTTAAAATTATTCATATCTATTTCAATATGTAATTTCTTAAATCCGGGTACGTCCGCATCATCTTCTAACTGCTCCGCTGTATAGGCAGGCCATGACTGCTGTGCCGTCCAGTTCCAAGTAGAGCCTGTCTTAAATACTGCCTGCGCTTTTAATGTAGCAAACGTTTCATTAATACTTTCTGCCGGAAAATACACATCAAAACTCATAACGGCTTTGTCTGTGATTTCTTGGGTGTAGGGTTCTTTTAGGTTAAATTGCGCTTGGAAAATATCTGTCCACTTTGTTGTCCCTGTTAAATCTACCTTATACAGAATTGCTTTATTGTTGGGAGCAAGTTCTGCAAGGGTTGCACCTGATTTTTCTGCGCTATCTAAGACATTATTGATATCTGTTTCTTGATCAAAGTTGTTACTATAGATCATGCCTGCACTAACAGACGGAGTATCTGGATTATCTGGATTGTCTGGGTTATCTGGATTGTCCGGATCGTCTGGGTTATCCGGATTGTCTGGATTATCCGGTATTACCGCCTCCTCGATCAAAACTTCTGTTTTATCCGTTTTCACAACCTTAAATTCATCATAGTAAAGTGTTGTTTCTAATGGGAATGTTACACCGTCTTTTGCAATTGCATTGCACCATAGCCCAATACTCTCAATCTTTTTTGGGTTAAATGCCACGCCCTTATTATCCCTATCCTTAAAGCAGCTAAATGGAATACTCACTTTCACTGGTGTATCTGTTTCGGCATAATTTGTATATACTTCAAATTCCTGTAAATATGCTTCATAAATTACGCCATCACTTGTTACCTGTACAACTACTTTCTGTCCATACTTCTCTGGTATTGTATAAAATTCCAGTGCATTGCCATTGCTCCAATCTGCCGCAAATTTCTTTGTTGCACCTGCCCATGCATTATCATTTTGCAAGGTCACATCGATCTGCAATGCATAGTTTCCGCCAAACACTTTATCCTTATCTTTTGTTAAAAGAAAAGCAATCTCACTGCCTGTGTCTTTATTGGTTGCCCACGCACGGTTAAGCAATTCCTTGCTGCCGCCATAGCTTTCAAAATCATCTGGCGCCATATCGTCCTGCTCTGCTTCAGCAAGATTAAAGATTGCCGTGATTGCAGCAATTTCTGATTCTCCTACAACCAAAGTAATTTTTCCAATACTTTCACCGAGTTTTTCCAATACGCTGTCTTCCAACGTTGCTTCCCAAAGCGCTGTCTTTTCAACATAAGAAGCTGTAATCGTTTCTTTGCCAAAATCAGAACTAAATACAAACTTTACATTGGAAGCATCATTTTTCACGCCTGTTAATTTCACAGCAATCTTCGTGCCAGTTCCCTGTTCCTTCTTTAAAATTCTGTCGCCTGACAACGGTGTTGTAAAATAACCGGATATGCTGTCGCCTTTATTGGTATTGGTAACGCCTTTTATCTGCTTATGCCCGCCATTCATATCCGTTGCAAAGATACTTCTGTTATCATTATAAAAAGTGATAAAATCATCCAGCGTTTCATGTCCGTGCAGTGTGCCATCCGTATTTTTCTTTGTTACAAATGGCAAATAAAAAGTCGTATCATCAAAGTTTGCCCATGTTAAGAAATAGCAGACGCCCTCCTCGCTAATTTGATTGAGTAACTGCATATACCAATCTTTTACTTCATTTCCAGAAGGAAATAATGCTGTTTTGCCGTTTGCTACACCCGTTTCTGTAATCGCATACAGTTTCTGATGTTTGGTAGCAAATTCTTTTAAAATACTGTTTTGTCTGCTGATATCCGCAAGATACTTCGCTTCATTATCCTTTGTTGGACTCGAATGATACAAGTCATATCCAATCATATCTACATAGGCATCACCCGGATAGCGCTGTGCATATTCTGCGGCATTATTGGCTTCGCTGCCCGGCCCATATACATAAAGGATATTGTGTACGTCTTTTTCTTTTATATAATCCACGGTATAACGAAACAGATTAATATACGCTTCTTGGTCGCACGATGCCGCACCCCACCAGAACCAACCGCCTGTATTCTCATGGAATGGACGGAACAATATCGTAATTCCATCACCTTCTACAGCTTTCGCATAATCTACGATTAAATCAAGATAATCTGTAAAAAGATAATTCAAATCCTGCCCCGGCATAATTCTTGCAACAACGTTACCTGATAAGGTACCCGGTGTATATCCTGAGAAGTTATATTGTTTTTTCCCATCTACTTCCCAATAGCCAAGCGTATCACTTTTATTGCCTGTTTTGCCATTTTTTTCAAATGCCTTCACTCTTTGATCAATCACATCAAAGTTCGGCATATGCGCAGAAAGTGTAATCAGCGCCCCCTCTGCTGCCGCTTCTTTGGTAATTTCTGCAACTTTTTGGATTCGATCCGCTTCTGGCGTATTCCATTCGGAAGCCTCATCGCCTGTTAGTGACAGTACATCAATGCCGATAACACCTGCAATACTTCCGGTTACATCCTTTGTATCAGAGTTTGAAAACCCGTCAGCATTGCTTCCTGCTTTGTGGTGTGTATCATTCTGATGCCCAAAGATAACGCTGTCCGATTCGCCAATGGCTTTTAAGTATGCATATAAGTTTTTGGTTGCTTCATTTGCATTCGGATCTACCAGCGAAACTTCACTGGCAATGGAAACGGACTGACCGCTTGCTGTTGTAATGCTTTTTCCATCGGCTGATACAGTAACGCCATCGCCTTTTTTGGCTTCTACGGTTGCATCTACGTAGATATCTTCGACTTCGATATTTGTGAATTTCATATTGTCGAAATAGATATCGCCTTGAAAATCTGTATTTTTGCCAACCATTCCGAGCTCTAAGCCGGAAAAGGAGGCACTTTTCTTTGTTTCGATGACTAACTCCAATTGCGATTTATAATATCCCTCTAGTTCTGGGATTCCTGTTACTGCTTCGCCTTTGGGAAGTTCCGCATCTATGCCTTTCTCATTTTGAAGGCAGCCGCTGGATATCTTTACAGCAAGATTACCCTGTTTTTTATTTGCTGGCTTATAATATATATCTGCTGTAAAAGCATTATAACTACCTTCAAATATTACGGTTTCTGGATGTGTGTATTTGAATTTTGCTTCGCTCCAGTCGTAGGTAGTGTTTGCACTGTAGTCTACGGCTGCTGTAAGCATTTTTTTGTTATCTATGGTTTGATTCTCTATTGTGCTATTTCCTGAATATTGATAACCCTCTATCACTTCCCATGCTGATGCGTCTAGATCTAAAACTACGTCGTCCTTGGCTATCGGCACATCTTCTGTCTTGTTATACGCCGTTACACACACATTATCCAAATATATGTTTCCAGTATATTTAAAATTCTCTCCTCCCAAACACGGAATAACAGTCTGGATTGGCGTTATATTCGCAAAATCCCAAGGAATCTTTCCCTGTGTTTCATTATCCCATGTTTCAAAGTCATTCATATCAATAGAAAAAGTATATTTTTTGTATCCAGATACCTTTTCATCCTCAATAAGATCGTCTGCCTGAAGCGTCGGCCATGATTTTTGTGTAATCCATGTCCAGTTATTTCCTACTTTTAACGCCGCTTGTGCTTGCATAGTTCCAAAATCACTTTGTATACTATCTGTAGGAATATAAACATCAAAAGTCATATTTAATTTATCTGTAACTTCTTTATCATAGCTTTCAGGCAGTTTCAAACTTGCTTTAAAAATATCTGCCCACTTTGATGAAGTTGAAAGATCAATAGAGTATGCGATTGCTTGATTGCCTTCTGCAATCGTTTCCAAAGATGGTTCTACTTCATTGCTTCCCGGAACTTCCATTTTTTCCAAAGATGTCCAAGAATTGAAATCTTCTTTATAAATAACGATACCGTCCGATTCTTCTTGGTCACCGCCTTCAGAAATACCTTCCATACTACCAAGATCTACTGCACCTTCATAGTTTGAAAAGTCCTCTAGCATTAAAATTGCATCATTTTCATCTAAAAGTTTTACGTTGTCAACGAACATTACTCCATTGTAAGTACAATCTGAACTGCCGACGGAAACGACAATAGCCTTTAAAATATCATATTCTACTGCGCCTTCTCCAATTGCACCTTTGAAAGTATACCTTACCAGTTTATCATTTTCGTCACAAGATTCAAAATTATCTCTTGTAAAACTTTCACCAGCGCCATCTATCCATTTCCAGCTATCTCCCAGTTTTGTAACCGCTTTTACATAATAATTGCCTGAAAAAGATGCCTCTTTAGGTAAATACAAATCAAAACTAACCTGATAATCACTTTTTAGGTTTTCACTAAATGTTAAATTTTCAGGAGCATTGATATCTTCCTGTATCATATCCTCCCATTTGCTTACCTCTTTAACCTCTTTCATCTGGAATCGAAGTGCCTTACCGCCTTTATTTTCTTCTATTCGCTCTTTATTCTCCTCTTTATTATCAGTAACTTTATCCCCCTTCTTGTCCTTTTCATATTCATCCACATCCGTTGTATCTTCATCAGATTCCACTGTTTTGGTTGTATCTTCCTTAGTTTCCTCGTTCTCACGATTCTCTTCGGATGTTTCTTTCACAGTATCACTTTCTGATTCTGTTTCCTTATCGCTTTTATTCTCCTCCTTCGTACTATCTTTTGTTGTAGTACATTCTTCTGATTCTCTCTCTTTAGATGTTTCTTCTTTTGCTGTAGTAGTACTTTCATCTGATTCTTTTTCTTTGGATGTTTCTTCTGTTGGTTGTTCCGAATTGGTTTCTTTATCGGATTCCTGTTCCGATTCTTCTGGTTCTGATTTTTCTGAATCTGTTTCCCCCTCAGAATTTTCCAAAACCTGCTCCTCAAATTCCGGATTGGCGTTGCCAAGCTCCTGCGCTGTAGCTGAAGCCGAAAGCTGAGGAATGGAAGTTGCGATTAATGCTGCTGCCATCACTATGGACAGGCTTCTCTTAATTGTCCTCTTAAATCTTCCCAGCGCCATCTTTTCTCTCCTTTCTGAAATCCACCAATATCCTACCGATACACCTTACTGTGCCGCCGTCATTTTACATAAATTTATTATCAAAATTTTGCAGAAGGTGCACAAAAGCACAATATTGTGTATGTTCTTAAAATATAACATTTATTTCATTTGCTGAAAATTGATTTTTTAGCTAATCTTTTTCTAATTTTTTCATATATTTAGCACATTTATTAAGTAATTTTAGTTATTTTTAATCTTTTAATCAAATTTTCCACGAAAATATCTCCCTTACACAACTTGGCACAATCAAGTAGAGAATCGTCCTTCTTCGCTATTCATGGGGTTTTCTACTTGCACGCCGGACACTTGTATCGTTTAATAAGCGATGCACCTTTTTTATTATTTCGCCTATAAATCCGCTGCCGTATTTGGCTTTTATTGTCACGGATAGTCCGCAAGATTTTCCTTTGATAGCGCTGCTAAAAAATCGGGCGCATAATGGGCTATATAACTGATTTTTTAGTAATCGCTTGAGCAATTTGATAGCGGAGAAAAAGACAAGAAGAGTGAAAGATAATTCGCACTGTGAAGTATGAAAGTGTCTTTCAGATCTTGTTTGTGACTGGAAAGGAATGGTGAAAAATATGGTAAGTTATTTTGGGACAATTCCTTAGCAGTAAATGCTAAATCCTGACTGAACGGTAACCGCAGTTCCGTTACAATTCACACCAACGCCAAATTTTGCACCAATTTACGAACATTCGATGTGAATTGCAGTAACAGTTCAGATAACCCATTGAACTGATACGTATCCATATCTTCCAAATTATGTTATAATTATCAGAGAATAATAGAACAACTAAAGTTTGACCTTTCCACCCAAAAAGATTTTTTAAACATAGGAGGTTTTTTCATGGTTCAAAAAGAAAAACAATGGCATCAAAGATTTTTAAAGTATATGGAAAAAATTGTCAATAATCCAAACTATAAAGGATTATCTATCCAAAAAAAGTCAGATGGCTCTTATGCTTGGATAGCCACTGCAAAATCAGAAATTGGACAGCAAAGAATTAATTGGTGCATTAATAAGGCACAGGAACTAGGTCTTATAGTAAGACGCGAAACATACCCTGGTATGTATGCCGATGTTATGCTTGAAATCCATCCAACCAAATGGAAAGTATGCCAAATTTGTGGCAAAGAAATGTCCCTTTATTATCACTACCCAAACGCAACTTTCCTCAAATCCTTAAACAAGAAGTTTGATACAGATTTTTCTGACTGTGACCACATCAGTGATATCTGGGACGAACTCATTAACCGTGGTGTCCGCAAGAATGATATCGCAGCTTTCTTGATTACCAAGGGGGACTTAGATTTAGATGCACGCGTTTCTGAAAAAGATGAAATTATAAATGCATTAGAATATGCTTGCCGTAAAGGTGATAAAAAATGCCTAGGGCCGGGAGCGATGTCGAATTTCCCTGATCGATATGATGGTTTCCATACATATAACCGTTGTTGTAGAGCCACACAGGATAAAGGACGTTCAAAAGCAAACCTTAAATCCTATACCAAAGACAGACGTGCCTACGAATACTGGAGTGATGGGAATATCCACGCAGCTAATCAATTTATGGGCAGCAGCTTCTTTGATGGCACATCAGCCGACCACATTGGTCCAATTTCTTTAGGCTTTGTCCATGACCCACGCTATCTGCAACCAATGCCTAGTGGATATAACTCTTCAAAACGAGACCGCTTACAAATCGCAGATATTGAAATCATCATTGAAACAGAACAAAGAACTGGCATATATCCTATGTCATGGTACTCAAAACTGATCTGGGAATATATAAAAGCAAACTACTCTACTAATCCTGAAAAAGTACCTACCATTTACCGCAACGCGTTAAAACAGAATATGGCTAACTTTATGTTTATTCTGTTAACCATACTCGAAACCTGTCCTAACAATGGAGAAGATTTTCTTGTTTCTGCCTTTTTAGAGGCAAATTATGATTATTTCAAATATTCATACAAGTTTAACGCCAAAGGCGAAATTATCGACAAAACAGACAGGCATTATACCGACCGCAATCAATACGAAACAGACAGATACAAAAGAATTGCTATCGAAGCCGTTTACGATTATAACGAAAAAGACAATCGCAACAATAGACACGAACTCAATTCAATTGAAATTGCAAACCTTAAATCTATCTGTTCCAGCATTGAATCAGGTGTTTCTTTGGTTAAAAACAAGCAACTTGTAATTAGCCTTGTTGAAACAATAGAGAAAAGAATAATCTGTTCATTGTAAAACTTAAAGAGGATGAAGCTGTCAAGAAATGTAATTTTTCGACAGCCCCATCCTCTCTTTTTTACAGCAAGTCTACCAAACTTAACTGCTTATATGGTTCTTCAACTTTTTTCTCCACCCGTTCATCTGGAGTTTTTAGATTTATATATTCTTCATATGTTATTTTGCCCTTGAAAAACTCAAGGATATCCGATTCATCAGAATCAACATATTTTGCGGTATCACCACAAGGAACGTTTTCCAAATCCGCTATCGTTTCCCTTGCAGTAACTTGGCATGATTCATCAACTGTTATTGGTGTTGGGAACAATTCTCTAGGAGAAATATCCATATCGTTTCGAGTACATATAATAATAACCCTTTTTCTTTTTTGAGGAACGGCATAATCACTTGCCATCAAAATCCTGCCTTCTGTATTGTAACCGAGTTCAGTAAAGAGTGTGTGTACTTCACGGTATGTTTTTCCACCTTGGTAACTCAACAACCCTTCAACATTTTCAAATACAATAACTTTAGGACTTACTCTCTTAACTATATCGACAAACTCTCGGAACAATTGATTTCTTGGGTCATCCTCTGATCGAAAACCTGCCATTGAAAATCCTTGACAAGGAGGTCCTCCGCATATAATCTCTGCGCCTCCGTCCAGTGCAGCCTTTTCAATGGCATTTTTCGTTTCTTCTTTGGTTATATCTCCGCACAACACTTCGATTTGAGGATTATTTATCTTTAAAGTAATACAAGCACTTTCTTCAATATCGTTGCTTAACAATGACTGAATGCCTGCCATCTTAAATCCTTCTGTCATACCACCCGCACCGCAAAATAAATCAATAGACTTAAAACAACCCGTTTTCTTCTTTATCTCACGTGCTATCTGATATGCCAATAGCGTAGGCACTGCGTTGCCCACCTGTTTTAAATGTTGTGTTTTATTACCAAAGAAGTAATAATCATCCTTGAACGCTTGAAATCTTGCAGCCTCTCTTACCGTTAATACTCTTTCATGAACAGGATGCACATAAGTTCCATTTCCTGGTCTATTAAAGTAAGTTGTTATCGTATAACTTGGTTTGTTATAGTCAATTCGACCATACAAAGTTGTTCGACCACCTGTTTGTGTTATTCGCTTCAACCTCTTTGATTTTTCCACTGTTTCCATCGGTATGTCTTTCCAACTGCCTCCAGGTGGCACTGCCTTTATCATTTCTACATCTAAATCACTTAGTTTAAAAGTGGTATGGTTCAATAATAATCCTTGAAAAAGTGCCATATATTTTGCAGTTATTCCCTTCGCAACATTGATATCAAATTTACTAAGACCATCAAGAAAACTGTCTATTTTCAGATGACTGTTAAGGATGCGATTTGCTTCGTCACTTGTAATTTGTGGAATAATATGCTTTATCGCATCAGTATAATCGCTAACATATTTATTCCTACCCATTTCCTGTTCTCCTTTGGATATGGAAATTCCATACGCTTGATATGCTAATTGCTCTATTTCCTCAAGGATTGCATCATTGTGCTCATCCAAGAATGCTTTTGCAAGTAATGATATTTTCTTTAGTTCTGGTGCTTTTACCGGAATCGGGAAACAGTCAATTTCATAATTATTGATATGATTATTGCTGCTGGTTAATTTAAACAACCAATTTATTATCTTGGTGTTGAACAAACCTAGTAGAGTGTATATATCAATTCCATATGGATTTTCTCTCACGGATATAAAATTGCACGAATTTCCCAATACATAATTCTTGGGACACAAAGCAAAAGTTACGCGTCTTTCCTTATTCATATTCGCAATTTGCTGACATACAATTCTTTCTTGTTCAATGTAACATCTCTTTTTTGTTATATTAACAAATTCATCTGTTATAAATTCACTTTCCGACGCAGTAAGCAAACTGTAATAATTAATATTTCTTCCCCTTATCAACAAATAACCTGTATTGGTATTAACGATACTATGTTTATTTGCTGTTAAATCCAGTTCTCCTCTTAAATTGACCACAAAGGGAAGTTCCTTAACAACCGGAAACTGCCTTAACGCTCTCAGAACTTGATATTCCTTTGAAGAAACAGCAACAATCGCATTTCCAGTGTTTTCGTTCAAAATATCTTTCACTGCAACTTCCGCAATATCTTCTGGGTTATTGCAATAATCTTTGATAACAGCTACTTTATCTGTTTTACTGCCTTTTTGTAAAAGGATTGCACTCAATGCCTGTTGTGCATCTATATAACTGCTGTCTTCTCCGATTACTTTCACCGAAATCAATTTGTTATCCTTAAGCATATGTGTTCTCAACTTCATACACGTCTTATCAGACATTATTGATGTTGGAATAAGCAGGCTAACTAATGCTGTTTCATTTGCGTAACGATCAATAATTTCTTCCACAAACAATTTATATAAATTTAAAACTCCATCTGTAGAATATCTAAAACGCTCCAATACTATTTTTGAAATCGCTGAATACTTATCTTTATCCCTATCATATTCATCATCACTTCTATAATGTCCGCGTTCGGCTTTAAGATTTTTATAAGGTGGATTTGTAACAACAATATCAAATCCTCTTCCAACAATCTCTGGCGAAAAAAACTCATTGATACTGATATAGTTTAATTCTGCTGCCGTTACATCAATCAACAAGCCAGTTCCCATATGTCGTTCAAAGTATTCATCCGATAATTCTATGTTCCATAACAATGCCGCCATTTTCTTTAAAGACTCTTTATATCCATTAAGAGCATCTAAATTTATATCTGCAACATAAATATTATCAAGCATAACTCGGGCATTGTCTTTATTAATTCCAGTAGCGCTAACCGCCTTAATATACGAAAAAACAAAATTTCCTACACCAACACAAGGTTCCAAAAAACGATATTCATATATTTTCTTTGCCGAATTTTTAATCTTAAGATGTTCAACCAACTCACTCATCATGACATCCGTAAGTTTCAAATCCGTATAATAACTTCCCGTTCTTTTTCGTGTCAGAGCATCCATTCCACTTTCAATGCACCTACTTTTTTCACTTAATGAATACCATAACTCAGTGTATTGTGCATCGTTCATACCAATCTCCCTTATTCCTTACAGATTCGCTCACTCGTTACTATATGCAAATGTATCATCAATATAATACTTGTGTCTGTTTTTAGATTTCCATATTCCATGATGCAAGTATAACACAAACCACCACTTTTGGCTACCTTAACCCACCGTCTAAAGCCAGTGGGATTGCGGTAGCCTTAATTCAATATATACTCGTTAATGCATTTATCTGCCGATGTGCTCACTCGTTTTACATTTAAGTCAGCAAATGTTTTCGTTCATGAGTATAACATTGATTTCATTTGCTGAATATTGACAAATCGAATCGTTTGCCCGTATAACCAAAAACAGCGCTCTGTGTTATACTTAGGACATGGTAATCAAAAACAAGCGCAAATTTCCCAAATACTGCTATTGTATAATATTAATGCTAAATATTTTATAAAATTTTCGTTTTTCATGCAATGAACAGCAAATTATGTTGTGTATATCATTGAAAAGTCTTTAGGAACTGTAAAAAATGCTACGAAACTATTTTTGTAACAGAAAGCCAACGGCTGAACTGTTACCTATTTTTCGTTCTTTTCCTACAGTTCCTTACAGAACAGGAAAGGAGGCTACCATGGAAGACCATGAAATTATTAACCTATATTGGGAGCGGAAAGAAAATGCCATATCTGCAACTGCCAAAAAATACGGCAAATACTGTCATGCCATTTCCTACAATATTTTACATTGCAAGGAGGACGCAGAGGAATGCGTCAATGATACCTATTTAGGGGCATGGAAATCTATGCCGCCACGACGCCCAGAGCGTTTATCCACCTACTTGGGTAAAATCACGCGCAACTTATCGCTCAACCGCTTTAAACAGTATAACGCTAGAAAACGCAGACTTGGGCAAACGGAACTTGTGTTGTCAGAATTAGAAGATTGTATTCCATCTAAAACAAATGTGGAACAGATCGTTGCGGAAAAGGTCTTGGTAAAATCCATCAATCAGTTTTTGTGGGAGCAGCCCAAACAGAAACGTAATATCTTTATCAGCCGTTATTGGTTTCTCTACCCAATACGGGATATTGCTAAGAACTACTGCATAAGTGAAAGCAAAACTGCATCTTTGCTTTTTCGTATGCGGAACGAATTAAAAATTTACCTTGAACAGGAGGGTATCACTTTATGAAAACCGAAAAACTTCTGAATGCAATTGGAAAAATTGACGACAATCTTATCTATGGTGCATTCAACGACGCAAAAACAAAGAAAAAAAATATTTGGATCAAGTGGAGCGCTGTGGCTGCTTTCCTTGCTTTCGTCATATTTTCTGTTACACAGTTCATTCCAAAAAGCAATTTTACGGAAGAACTGCCCAAACTTCCTATGCTTTCAATTTCAGAAACCTCAAATGAAGCAATGGGATTTGAGGGATATATGGCCTATGATATATCTGAATTAGTCAATGCAAATCCTTGGAACGAAAATATGGAAATATCCACCTTACCCGTTTATCAAAACCCACTATCTTATGATGAGAATTTCATCGAACATGGCGCAGACTTTACAGTGATGAAAACTTATTTACTTGAAGTTGCAAATCGACTTGGTATGGATACAGACAATCTCCCTATTTCTGATAATACACCAAGCGCGGAAGAACAAGCTGCTGTGTTGGAAAAGACCAACGGCGATATTCCAGATGGTTATTTCAATCCAACAGCAGTGATTGCTGAAAAAAATGGCATAGAAATTGAAGTAGATGCTTCTCTAACCACGAAAATCACCTTTGATCCAGCAGTGACACTTCCTGACGGCTATGATTTTACTTACGATTCGTCCTATGACGATATTGCTTCTGTTGCCGAATATTTGAAAGAAACGTATCAAGATTTACTAGAAATGGATAATCCCCAGATTAATATTTATGGCGGCGATTATAATATTTATCTGCAGCAAAGTTATAAGATTGAATTTTATAATGCAGCTAATAATCTAACGGATCTAATCCTCAATTACAATTTCAATCGGGCGGCGTTTTATTGTGACGACAATGGCGACCTATATATGGCACGAATTTTCCAGCCGGATTTGTCTAAAAAAGTTGCGGATTATCCCATTATCTCTGCCGAAGAAGCAAAGAAACTTTTGCTTAACGGGAATTATATTACCACTGTTCCTTATGAAATGCCCGGAGAAAATTACATTGCGAAAAGAGAGCTTGTATATCGGACAAGTAAGCATGAAAAATACTATATGCCCTATTATCGCTTCTATGTTGAACTGCCTGACATGAAAAAGGATAACGGAATTAAACTTTATGGCGTATATTATGTTCCTGCTGTAAATAAGTCATATATTACAGATATGCCTATATAGGACGGAAGTTTTAATAGTTAGATGGCGCAACTGCACGGCAAATTGTTTTGCCGTGCAGTATAAGTTTCTTAATAAGCTATTGAAAAATGAAATTCTTATACAATTACCTCAAATTTAATCTACATCATTATCTTATCAAATTTGCTTATTTTTTTGTACACTGTAAAAATTCTGTACTTTTTGTCTATATTTTCCCTCACAACTTCCGGCACTCTAAGTGAACTACTCATTGTCTAAAGCCAATGAGCTTCCTGCTTCATCGACCTCGCAGCCTACTATCTCCACAGGCGTTAATTCGGGCAGTCCCTGCCCTATAACGGTTTATACCGTGCATTCGTACCTTGTATATTTTACATGCTGAAGGAAAGCTTGGTTTTCGCATAAAATTTCTCAGCACAACCATACATATACAGTTATCAATGTCCGTGTATGAACAAATTATAACAGAAAATATAGATTGTGGCAACCGTTAATTTTGTGGGCTTAACCCATCATTTAAAGCTAATGGGATTGCGCCCACATCATTTCAAATAGTTTTGCCGTCATCATATCCACATACCCCCTTCTATTTTTAGTTTAATTTATGATTGCATCCGTGTCAAGACCACCGCTGCCACGTTTCACATCCGTGCCTCCATCAAATTCCCCGAAGTATATCTACGCAGCCCCCGATAAAACACAAACACCGCCACCGCTGTAATTGCCGCCGCATATCCAAGCACTGCCAGCAGTCCGCTGATATTAAACTGTATCATAATGTGCACTGGCTGATAAACCGCCATCCCCACCGGAATTACATTGTAAAGTAGCACTTTTATTATCCCTTGAAAAATCCCGTCCGGATAAGTTGCAAAACTAATAATACAGTTTACCATATGATTCCCAAACGCATCCGCGCGCACAAACCAGAATGTTAAACTCCCCATAAGCAGCGCAAATGCCGTTATAATTACGCCTCCGGTTACTGTAAATAATAGAAAGAGAAAAAACCGTTCTACACTAAAACAGAAAATACAAAGAACAACTATCCCATACAGTAAATCTCCAATTGCGGAAGTATTTGTAGCAGAAGTAATCACACTAAGCAGCACATTTTTGGGCACGACCAAATACGAATCCAGTTTGCCGCTGATTATCAGTTCTGGCAGTGCGAATGCTCTTGCGAAAAAAATCCGTGCCAGCCCAAAGGTACTTGCTGCAAGCCCCCACAACAGCATAATTTCCCGCAATGTATACCCTCCAATATCCGTCTTTAGACGCAGCAAAATAATCCATTGCACAATAAATGCCGCGTTGTTCAACATCATAAAGCCGATATTTGTCAAAAAAGTAACCTTATTCAGCATTTCCCGCATAATATTGTATTTTAAGGAAAGCAGGCACACCCGCAATTGATTTTTAACCACCGTTAACATACAGTTTCTTTACCCCCTTTGCATAAATAAAAAACATAATACCCCCTCCGACTGCCAGATACAACACCTGCGCCAGCAAAATTTCTATATATTTTCCCATACTAAAATCTACAATCAGCTTCGCCGGCCCATAACATACCGTATAAATCGGTGTTAATTTTAAAAACGGCTGCAATACTGCGGGAAATATTTCTATCGGAAAAATCGTTCCGACCACTAAAATTATTTTATCATACAGCCATTGAAATGGGTTGGAATCTTCTATCCAAAAAGACAGCAGACTAATACAAAGCTTAAAAACCGCATTAATCATTATACCAAGTACAATACAAGGCACTGCCGCCAAAAGCGTTATCCAATGAAATTCTGGTATTTTCCCTACCATTGCAATTCCCATTACCGCAGCAAAAAACGCATACATCGGAAGCTGAATGCTCCATTCTCCAGTATATTTTGCCAAAATATACAGCGTATAATGATAAGGCTTGTTCATTAAATAAGCGATATTTCCGCCCCGAATATCCATTGAAACCTGCCTTGTTATCGTTGCGGAACGCGCACTAAACCATATCATCTCCGTTATCATTAAATACCATATCATCTGTTCCTTGGTGTAACCCGAAATCCGCTCGTCCGGAACTGCATACATATAGTTCCACAATTGAATAAATACAAAGATAAAAATAAAATAACTAATATATCCCATTGCAATATTCGCGGCATACTGTAAATTTTCCATCAATACCGAACGATAAATAACTGTATATTTTTTCATAAAGCAGCCTGCGCCCTCCCTTCCGACTTGTATATTTCCATAATAATATTTTCCAGCGGAATATTGGAAATATTAATATCCTCCACCTGCTCTGTATCAATATAGCGAAGCGCTTCATTTATCTTTATTTTCGCCGTGTCTACCTCCAATTTTAAACGACACCCATTCTGCTTTAAAACTGTTATCCCCTGTACCGAAGGCAGCGGCGTCTTCTCCTGTAGTTTCATTTCCACTACTTTTTTATTTAAGTAATGATATTTTAAATGATCCATAGAATCATCTAAAACAATCTGCCCCGCATTTACAATTACAATGCGCTTACAAAGCTTTTCAATATCCCCAATATCATGGCTGGTCAGAAAAATAGTTGTGTGCAGTTCCCGATTCATTTGTTTTATCAGTAAACGTACATTCTCTTTTACTACTGGATCCAGCCCAATCGTCGGCTCATCCAAAAATAAAATCTTTGGTTTATGGATAAATGCCGCCACAATTTCACAGCGAATGCGCTGCCCCAAAGAAAGATTGCGCACTGGCGTATTAAGAAATTCCCCAAGTTCAAAAACCTCAGCAAGTTCTTGAATACGCGCTTCCGTTTCCCTATCCTTAATATCATAGATTGCACCGAAAAAGCGAAAGTTGTCATACGGCGTTAAATGTGTCCAAAGCTGCTCCTTCTGCCCGAATACCGTCCCAATTTCATAGGCAAGCTGCTTCCTCTTTTTGGTTGGATTAATGCCAAGGACTTCCACCATTCCCCCATCAGGATAAAGGATTCCTGTCAACATTTTAATAGTCGTACTCTTTCCAGCGCCGTTTGGTCCAATAAAAGCGAGAATTTCTTCCTCCTCCACCGCAAAAGAAACGCCGTCAACAGCTCTGACCTCTGCTATCTGCGGACGAAACACAGATTGAATACTGCCTTTCATACCCTTTTCTTTTTGCTTTACCCGAAACGTTTTGGATAAATCTTTTGCTTTGATTACTTCCATAACTTGATCCTCCCTTATTCGTTAAAATATATTGCACCTTCCTTGCGATGCTTTGCAGCATATTTCCCTGCATAGGGGTCTGTCACATTAAGGAAAATAGATACAAGATATTATAGTACTGTGTTGTATTTTATACTATATCTTGTATAATTAAACCTTATTGCGACAGATCCGCATCAAGCCATGCATATCTACTTCGTGGTGGCTTGATGCATCTCAACCTCTACGTATTCTCACGGACTTTGCAGCTTAGTGCTAAGTCTTAGGCTGAACTATACCCCGCATAGAACTGTGCATAAATAAAAAAAGAACCACACTGCTGGATACACCTTGTATCCCTGCAACTGCGGTTCTCTCTTATTTCCGATTACCGCATAGCCGAATAAGACCTTTCATCCTACGGCCATGCGCTCTTGGCAATCTGCCAAGTTCAACCTGCGACCGTAAAATAAAAAGTCTGCGGCACTGAAATAATCGACATAAATAGTACGCTATAATTATAAAACATTTTTCCTACTCCTATTTTACAATGGTTTTTTTTAATTATACTGTAATACTTTTTTGGATATGCCATTTTCAAAAAGCTAGAGAAATCAAGAGATTCTATAAATACCCCATATTCATCATTAGGTTTGCTGCTCTATAAATACCCATATTCATTACTAGGTTTGCTGCTCTATAAATACCCCATATTCATTATTAGGTTTGCTGCTCTATAAATACCCGTATTCATCATTAGGTTTGCTGCTGTAAAACTAGATTTTCCAGAATACGTTCATTTTATGGTATTTATTAGTTTATGGCATTCCTCATTGAAAAGCATTGCAGTTATATTTGAATATACTTTTTTAAATTTTTCCTAGATTATCACAATATACAAAAAATGTCAAGAAATTTGCAAAAATAAATTTAGATTTTTTTAATAAATCTAAATAATCCTTTATAAATTTGCATTTTTGACCTTTATTCTATGTATTATACGAAAAAAGTGTTCGGTTTTTCTACACGACACATATTGGCGTTTGATGTATCATTATTACATTTTAAACAGCAAATCAAGAAATTAACAAAAAGTTGTAATCGGGTGTCAGTATTGAATAACTATTGATAAATTGTAATAAAATGATTATCCCTGCGGATTCCAACAATCTTTATGATATTTTCCCTAGTCGTTGGGAAAAAAGTAACAATCCACTCATACCGTTCACTGTTATAAGTACATTGTGCAGTATAAGAAAATTTCTCTTGTGTTTCCCAATTATCTTCCAATCCAATTGCTGCGCCTGCAAACGCCTTTGCTATTTTTTCGTTTGGAACACAGTCATAGTTTCTATTTATTTCCTCTATATGCTCACGTTTACAATCCGGCTGATACGCTAAACGGTAGCCAATTAGAAATACATTTACTAAGATAGAAATTGCAAAACAAACAATTAACAGATTACTTTTAATTATTTTCAACAGCTTATTCACTGTCTTATTAAAACAATACATCCATGCACATTCCTTTCCCATTCAACAACAAAGAAACTTTAGTATAAAATAGAATAAGATTCCTAACGCCACATCATATTCACAATTCCATAATACCTGCTAATCCGCACACGCCATCCTCCATCTAAAATATTTTTATTTTGCGGACGAAAAGAAACACACCATTCATCCATATTTTCATAAAAATTCGCTTCGATATCATACTCTAAATTTTCCTCTAAGGGTAAACTTAATCTTGCTATTTTTATAGCCGCCTTTTCATCCGGTACTACATCTTTAGACCTGTCAATATCATCTGTATGTATCCTGCCACATTGCGGCTCTTGATAATTTATATCATTGTATAAATATACATTCAACAATATTGAAAAAAAGATTCCTGCAAGCAAAAAATATTTTCGTTTCATAGAACATTTTCCTTATAAATATGAACTACTGCCAATTTATGCCTAATTATATATAAAGTAATTCATTTCTGCCCCCATTTTTACACGTAACTTTTATAAATTACTAAATACTTTAAATAAAATCTTAAACAATCTATTGCATCTTCGTTCTTTTATTTTTGATTACTAAAATTACAGCTATTACAAAAACTACATAAACAATATACATTGCTTTGGAAATAACGCCGTCAGATTTATATAAAATTTCTTCTGTCCCATCATTTAACACCCTTTTCAATGTTGAATAGAAACCTAAATTCATTATTTTAGAATATTCATTTACACAATAATATTTACAATCTGACTGCTTTCGGGTATTTTTTTCCACAATATCTATAAAATAATTGGTTGGGCCTGTTATTGTATAAACATTTATCGGCAAGCCCTTGCTGTTAAACTCAATTGCTGTATCTGATCGACAGTCAATAAATAAAACATTTTCTCCATACCATATTGCACCGCTTGCTCCATGCGATTTATATGTTAATTCATATAAGAAATTCATATTTTCATCAAATACCCCTATTTTATCACTAAAAAAGGTAATCACAATATGATTTTCTTTTGAAATGTCATATGATACAATTTCATCTCCCTTAGAAGTCCAATTCGTAACCTTAAATCGAAATGCATTTATATCATACAAATATTTGTTTCTATCGATTCGCTGCTCTAGTTCAATTTCAGATGCATATACTTTAGAGTTAAATCCCAATATAAAAAAAATTAATATGCCAATATATACAATATTCTTGCTATTTATCTGCATAATTCCTCTCACTTCCAAACAATCCCTAAAAAAATCTATCTTTAATTCTTCTGATATTTATTCCACTCTAACTGCTTCCATCTTTTTCCATAAAAACTCTCTCATTTCCCACGCAAATGCATCCTTTGCAAAATCATATTCACAGGAGAGCAAATACAGCCAAATAGCAGTTCCTTCTGGTTCTGATGTTACTTGTACTTTATATTTTGCTTTTCCAGTAGCATGGCTTATATGCATCGGATTCCTCTGTACAGTTAATACATAAAAATCATTTGATTCTTTTTCAAAGCTATATTCAAACACACTATATGCATCCTGCCGAAACCTTATCAACACCGTATCACAAGAAAACTTCGTAATATATTTCATAACAGGCTTATGCTGCGGCGGATCTTTTATAGGATTATATGGTTTACGATTTAATGAAGCAAAAACAACTGCAAATCCTAAAAACATGAAAGTCATCATAATAAAGTAAGCAATTGATTCATTTCCATTCATTGCAATCCCCTCACCATTAACAAACTACAAAACAATAGTTTAAAAATGCTTTTCTTTTAAATGCTTAATTCTTCCATAAACTGGTGCAATATATTCGTTTCCAATAAATTTCTTTTCATAAACCACTGTGAAAAGCGTATCAACGAAATGGTACAAATTACACTCAATAAAAGATTTCCCCACGCAACTCCATTTTGAAATACAGATAAAATAATTACTCCGCCCATAGAGCAGCCTAATATTTTAACAAAATCGGAAAGTATTCTTATTTCTTCCATTGTACCATAAATTCACATAGGCTAAGTGCCGATTTCAAAGAAATAAGAAGCGATTTTCTTATTTTCGTCATCCTTTTCCCTCATTTTTAACCATTCTAATTCATTCGCATATATTTGTACACACATAATTTCCATCAGAACACAAGCGAATATTATTTTAAATAGTATATTTTTTATCTTTGTTTTTATTTTCGTTGTCTATTGGAAAGCATTTTTGTCTTTATTTCTATTTATTCCATGCGGAATGCTTGTATATTTTCATGTAAAAAATCGCCTATTTTTCCTGCAAATTGGTTTAGTACATATGAATTACTACACGCAAATAGATAAATCCATACTGTACTGCCCTCCTGTGACGGAGTTATAAGAACACGATACTGCGCTGTCACTTGCAGCTTTTTTATGTAAAATGGTGTTAAACTGGCAGATAAAATATAAACTTTATCTTTGCTATCCTCACTTTCTTTTTTAAATTGAAAATTTTTATTTGTCTGCTGTTTCAGGCTTTCTAATACTTTTTCACAAGTTAAATTTGTATGATATGCCATCCTTGATTTATGATTTGAGATATTTTCCATGCTTTCCTGTATATATACAAATACAATTAAGGTAAATAAAAATAAGCCAGTTTGCCAAACGCCATTTAACAATACTCCTAAAATACCAACAAAAAACAAAGGCAGCGTAACAATAGAAATAATGATAGCTATTATTTTTAGCACTATATTCTGCATTATCCATTTTTCTTCCTGAAAAAATATAAAGTCTGTCCCGGGTACTGTTACAATTGATATATAATTTTCGTTTTTATATTTTTTAAGGAAGGAATTGCTTGATGCCATTATTTTTTGCTTTTTTTCATTATTTTCCATATATATAATTTTCAGCACATAAATAGTGCTTCTTGTATAATAAAGGGCTTTCCATTCCACAATCTCTGCTGTCTGCAATCTGCCATTTTCTTTTTTCATAAATTTTTTATACCGATTAATACGCATCTTCAATATTAACAGAAACTCTACAAGCAGAAGAACGCCCAATACCAAATACCATTCTACAGCCATATTTTCTTCCATTCCTTTCCAAGACATAAACCAATTGTGAAAGTATTGTCAAATTCTTCTCTCTCTATTTATGTTACAACTTTGCCTTACTGAGTGCAATACATTAAGTCATACAAAATTGCTTCGTGATGGCTTGATGCATCTTTTCTATTTCTTCATCATTTTTGTGAAATGTGAAATGATATTCTAAATCACCAAATAATTCTCCTATTTTTTCATTTCCACAAGGAAAATTAAGTTCCAGTTGAAAACTTCCGGGATCTTTTTGCACTATAATATGTCGTATTTCATTATTAATTTTATAATCAAATGTCCATCTACGGTGCTTAAAACCCTTATATTCAAAGCCATATGGTTTAATCTTTGCTCCAAATGTGTTTTTTAATAATTTTGTCGTTAACATAACGCTTTTCCCTTCTATCAATTGCTTTTTTTAGATATACAATATGCATTTCATCTCTTTTTTCTCTACTAGTAAGGGGCTGTCGCAATAAGCTTTGATGATACAAGATATTGTATAAAACACTACATAGTGTTATGCTATCTTGTATACATTTTCCTTAATGCGACAGCCTCTACTAGTCTTCGTATTTCATTCGGTACGCATTATATATTTCATCATATATATACTGAAATATTTCAGTTCTTTCTTTCTCTAATAATCTTTGTATTTCTTCATCAATAAATAATGAATATATGCTTTTTTCATCATCATTCATCACATAATACCCTATTACATCTTGTGACAATTTTTTAACATTTTCTTTTGTATATATTAGAGTTGTTGTGATAATATCTGATATTTCTTCGATATCACTTACTTCTTCTACCTGAAAACTAAATTTTATTAGGCTTAAATAATCCGATTCCTCCGCATACTGCGATAATGGATAAACTTCCCTATAAACTTCTTGGAGTTTCTTCTGCCAAAAATAGTCACGTACTTTACCACTATTATTATCAAAAAAAAGATATAAACCTCCTTCTGAAACTTCCAAGGGATGTCGATAAAATACATTAACTTCCATACCCGTTTCGTCAATATACTTTAATTTCCAAATATAATATCCATTATGTTTATAAAAATCTACAATTTCACCTTTAAAATTTCCATAATAGGTTTCACTTAAATATCTATTACATTCTTTTAGAGGACGCACATTATATTTAGTAAACGACAAGTACCTAAAATAATATACAATTATGCCGATTAAAATTAGCAGTTTCACCATTCGCTTTAAACACTTAAATTTCATTCTGATCCCTCTCCATTGGCAGATTTTCAATCAATTATTTCATGGAATACATTTTAAATATGGAGCAATACGAGCATCCATTTTACAGAAAACAATCAAGTCACGCGAATCCTAACGAATCATAATACATATAATAATATCTTGTTAAATTGTTATCGTTACCCTATAATTACATCCTACAATGATTCTAAACTTCTAAAATATCTTCTAAAAAACCTTCTTGATCATCATAAAAGATAACTTTTTCTATTTCAAAAAAGAATAAAAATTTCCGTTGCAAAACAAATTCGCCTTCCAGCGTAAAATTATGTTTATTATAATCTGTAATGGGCAGCATTAGACTACTTATATATTTTTTACCTATAAATACATTTGTTCCTTCTTTTAAATGCCCATATGAATAAGCGCTATTATATGTTTTTTTCTCTGCCATATTATTTCTTGCGTTTAAATAGTTTATTTCTTTTCCCTTTACTACAAAAACTGTATCTTCCGAGAAAAATTGGTTATATTGTTCAATATTATGTGTATTCAAAACCGTTGCAAATTGTTTTGCGTAATATCCTGCAGCATAGCGGACATATTGCGGATATGCTATACTAACAAATAAACTAAAAAGTACGAAAAAAAGTATTCTATATAATTTATGTATTCGCATTGTTCAGCCAATTATTTAACCTTTCTCAATAAAATTCCGTTTATGATATATTAATGAGAATGCCCTGTACACCACTTCTACAGCTTACATTCTTTGCTGAGATCTATACAAAAAAGCGCATCCAACAAATGTTGCATACGCTTCTTACTTTCTACAGTCTTTTTATTCTTGATGTCGAAACAAATATGCTTTGCATATCCATTTATCTTATTAGCCTTAGCATATTTGCATTTACACACTTGCTTTTGCATTCTTGCATTTTCATACTAGTTCTTGTATACTTGTTTTTGCATTCTTGCATTTTCATACTTGCTTTTGCATTCTTGCTCTTGTATACTTGTTTTTGCATTCTTACATTTTCATACTTACTTTTGCATTCTTGCTTTTGCATACTTGCATTTGCTGACAGGGGTTGTATTTTTTGTTTTATTATATCAAATAAATGCATAAAAGTTGCATCATAGTTGCATCATATTTCTAATATTTTTCTAAACTTTCTGCGTTGTCAATGCTATCTTTCACATAACTTCCGCAGTCCGTTTTTATAAGTAATCCCTATCTCTGCCAGTTCTCCATTTTTCAGCTTTATCAAACTGTTTACCATATCAATATAATCAATATAATCTTTATTTACAACACACATTCGATGCACCTGCACAAAATTATCTTGAGGGAGTTTCTCTAGTAGCTGTTTAATGGTCATATAGGGTACTTTTAATTCTTCTTTGCGCATAACGACATTAACACCTCTTGGAATTGCCTTAATACACAGAATATCCTTGCAAAACAATTTATAATTTACTCCTGAATTTTTCACCAAAATAAATGGCTCTCTTGTTTCCCCTGACTGTGAAAGGAACAACAGCTTCCCTATTAACTTGGCAATATCTTCCTCCTGATATGGTTTTATCAAATATTGATAACAATGCAGTTCGCGGTATGCTTTCAGTTCCATATTAGCAATGGATGTAATCATAACAATCGGCGTAAAAACATACTGGTGTTGACTTCTAATTTCGCTTGCAAATGTAATCCCAGAAATATCATTATTGTCAGCAGAATTTAAGTTAATATCAAGCAAAAAAGCCTGAAAGGGCTGCTGCGCATTTTGCAATGCGCGCCTTGCCTCCTCCAGACTGCCAACTGGTACGGCGGACACTTGGCTTGATACTTTTTCTACCATTGCGGCAATTGCCCGCAGACTGTCCTTACAGTCCTCCAGTATCAATATCTTTAATATCTTTGTCATGCCTGTGCCCCTGCCTCCCTAATCCTGTTTTTGCTTAGGAATTGTTACTTCATAACGATGACTTACTTATATGCCCATCTGCGGCATCAGAAAGTCTTGACATAGAACGCTATTTTCTTTTTTACAATGAAACATTTATACGGCGTCCTTGTCACAAGTCATTCTAACAGTTCCTTACAATGTGTCTTTGCATAATAACTTTGTAAAAGAGCAATTTCGTACTCTTACATATTATTTTAAAATTTCTCCAACAGATTTTGCAAGACCTGCAACGCCTTGAATTTCTGAAGGAACAATAATCTTTGTAGCTGTACCATTTGCTGCTTTTTCAAATGCTTCCAATTTCTTAATTGTAAGAACGGCTTCATCTGCGCCTGCTTCCTTTAGATAGCGGATACCTTCGGCGTTTGCCATCTGTACTACGCGAATTGCTTCTGCCTGACCTTCTGCTTCACGAATTTTCCGTTCCTTCTCAGCTTCTGCACGCAGAATTGCTGCCTGTTTTTCTGCCTCGGCTTCCAGAATTGCAGATGCTTTCTGACCTTCTGCAACAAGGATTGTGGATTTCTTCTCACCTTCTGCCTTTAAGATTGCCTCACGCCGTTCACGCTCTGCTTTCATCTGTTTCTCCATTGCATTCCGAATCGCTTCTGGCGGAATAATATTTTTTAATTCCACACGGTTTACTTTAATTCCCCAAGGATCTGTTGCCACATCCAGCGACGTGCGCATATTGGTATTAATAATTTCCCTTGACGTCAGTGTCTGGTCAAGTTCCATTTCACCGATAATATTTCGGAGTGTGGTTGCCGTCAATTTTTCAATCGCCATAATTGGGTTATCAACACCGTAAGCATACATTTTTGGATCTGTTATCTGAAAAAATACAACAGTGTCTATCTGCATTGTTACATTATCCTTTGTAATTACCGGTTGTGGCGGAAAATCTACCACCTGCTCCTTTAAATTGACTTTTTTCGCAATCCGGTCTAAAAAAGGTGCCTTAAAATGAAGACCACCGCCGCCAAGCCATGTAGTATGGTATCCGCCAAGCCGTTCAATAACACACGCTGACGCCTGCGGTACAATCCGTACACAACTCGCAATTATCACTACAAGAACAAATACTACGATTAATAAATATCCTAATGTAGACATATCTTTACCCCCTTTTGTCTGTCAATCCGTTATTTTTCATTATCCATTTCATAATATTTTTCTACAATCAATTTTACGCCTTTAATATCCACGACTTTCGCAAGGCTTCCTGCTGGAATTGCCGTATCATTATTTGCGGCGCGCACTGTCCATTCCTGCCCGTTTACAACGGCGCTTCCTGACTCACCCAGATTGTTAACATCCCTTGTAATGCGTACCACTTTGCCAATAATACCCTCATAATTCGTCTTTGTACGAGATGAATTTATGTATTTAATGGCAAAAGGTCTTGTGAAAACCAACATTCCAAATGAAACTGCCAGAAACACCGCAACCTGCAAAAGCCACCCTCCACCCAGCGAAGATACAAAAATTGCCACCAGTGCACCAATCGCAAACCATATCGTGGTAAGTCCTACCGTTACAATTTCGATTACAATTAATATAATCATTGCCGCCAGCCAAATCATTGCATTCATTTTTACGTCCTCCTTTCCTTTTGTTATAACCATATTACTGCATATTTTGCATTTCGACAATGCTTTTTGCGTGAATGATGTTATTTTCGTATTGAATATATGTTACAATTCACACCAACGCCAGATCTTGCACCAGTTTACGAACGTTCGGTGTGAATTGCAACAATTGATGCACACAAAATGCTAAAGTGCAAGCATTTTGGCGCATGATTCCCACTACTTTGGCGTGAGTGTGAAAAGTAACATTGAATACATTTCTTTGCAAAAGGCTGTACGCAAAAAGTGCCGCCCTTTAGGACGGCACTGTAGTTTTCTTTTATAAAATCTCTTGTTTATACGCCTTCATGGAATGTTCTTGAGATTACGTCTGCCTGCTGCTCTGGAGTCAGTTTAATAAAGTTTACTGCATAGCCAGATACGCGGATTGTAAGCTGTGGATACTTCTCTGGATGCTTCTGTGCATCTAACAAAGTATCCCTGTTTAAAACGTTGACATTTAAGTGATGTCCGCCTTTCTCTGTATATCCATCCAAAAGGTTTACTAAATTATCTACCTGCTGTACACTGTTTGCTGCCATATTCAAATCCTCCTTAAAAATACGATAATTATTTTTGAAACTCTGCTAAAAAATCTGTTCTGCTAGAAACATCTTTTTCTTGCATTTGTATTGTTTATTCTGTTATTTCGTTGCTGTGATTATAGTATATTCGGATTTGAAGAAAAATTCCGTAACAATTGTTACAAATCAAAAAATATTTTTAATAAAATCGTTTCCACATATTTATTTGTTCTATCACAATCTCTATCACTGGTTAACCAAGTAGATATCCTGACCGATAGGAACATTCCAGATAGCTTGGATTCTGATAATAAAGATTTGTTTGAAACTCTGAGATTTTATCACGAATAAACGATGGAAAATCTTATGAACTCATCAACTTCTTTTCCCTGTTCTGCGCAGTTTATTGTTTGTTTGGCGTGCAATATACTCAATTAATGAACACACATAAAAATAATTATTTCATCTTGTTTGGTCATAAACCACTTCACTCCTGTCAAAAATCAAACAATTTAATGCTGACAACGTATGAAAACTAATCTGATGTGTTGGAGTTATCTATGAAATCTAGCTATTCATTTCATCCACTATCTTCTGCGGTTTTGCAGTGAGTTCTGCCCAAGCGGGACGGAAACCGCATTTTATTGCATTTCTAACAGATTTAATATTAGACCACGCAGCGCAGTAAAACGGCACTCTATCCCTTTTTAAAATTTCCATTGCCAACGTGCTTGTCAAAGCGGTCGCAATGCCCTGCCTGCGGTATTGCGGCAGCACGTCAATCCCAATCTGCCACATGGAATCACAGTCTGCCGAGCACGCTGCCAAACCGATTAACTGTCCTTTATCATACGCACCTACGCCTAAAACATCCAATTCTTTTCTTTTTTTGCATAAGGCATTGCTCCAGCTATCGGTATACAAATCGCCAAAGTCACGATGTTCTAAAACTTTTGTTGGATAAGGACATTTCTTTTTTTCCAATAAATCAATATCAGGCAGAAAGTATTCCGCCATAAAACAAATCCTTGCTTGATATTTTTGCAGTTTTTTGTCTAATATATGCATATTGGGCGTTTCAAAACAATGCGCACAATCATACTTCCCAATATACTCTGCTACAATCTCTTGATATTCTTCCTGAACAGACGCCACAATATTCGTTCCATAAGATACCAGATTGCAGATAAATGGCAGTTCCAAATATTTCCTAGACAAATCGTTTGCTTTGGAAATTACAATACAATTCTCTATTTCCAGAAAATCACTTGCATTACAATTCAAATCATTTGCCGACTGCTCCATTGCAATCTGCCATATTTCCTTATTTGTCATTTTTTATTATCTTCCTTTTTACCAAACGAAAACAAGGAGCTGCGCCCTAAAAATTCTAAACCCAAGAAAACATATTTGTCATCTAACACGCTTTCATATGATATCTTGTATACGCAATTCTTAGTGCAACAGCCCCATAATTTATATAATTATACAGTTAGCAGAGAAAATTTTTCCCTACTCGTACGCCGCCGATACCCCATATAAAGGCATATTTCCTCTGCTTCGGCACACGCATAAAAAAACATAAACAATATTGCAGGCGTATATTTTTCTGCCTTACCTGCCTATTTTATATTGGGGCTGTCGCATTAAGTCAAATGTATACAAGATAGTCTAACACTATGTTACGATTCATACTATATCTTGTATAATCAAAGCTTATTGCAACAGCCCCAGCTGCGCCAGCCGCACGCCGCAAAGCGGCAATTTTCCTTTGTGCGGCTGTGTGCATATTTTTATACTTAGCGTCAGTCTTTTCAGCGTTTAGTATGACATTTTTTACTTACATCATACCGCCCATGCCCGGGCCGCCTGCTGGCATTGCTGGTGTGTCCTCTTTAATATTAGCCACTACAGACTCTGTTGTCAGCAATGTGCTTGCTACGCTGCACGCATTCTGCAATGCGCTTCTTGTAACCTTAGCCGGATCAAGGATACCTGCCTCAACCATATTGACATAAGTTTCTTTGTAAGCATCGAAACCGAAACCAACTTCGGACTCTTTTACCTTGTTTACAATTACGCTGCCCTCAAGACCTGCATTGGAAACAATAATATACAGAGGAGCTTCCAAAGCCTTTAATACAATCTTTGCACCCGTCTTCTCATCACCCTCAAGAGAATCCACAAGTTTTGCAACTTCCTTAGAAGCATGAACATAAGCGGAACCACCACCAGAAATAATACCTTCTTCAACTGCTGCTCTTGTTGCATTCAAAGCGTCTTCCATACGAAGCTTTGCTTCCTTCATTTCTGTTTCTGTAGCTGCGCCAACACGGATAACTGCTACGCCGCCTGCAAGTTTTGCAAGTCTTTCCTGCAATTTCTCCTTATCGAAATCAGATGTTGTTTCCTCGATCTGTTTCTTAATCTGAGAAATTCTAGCGTCGATTGCTGCCTTATCACCCTCGCCGTCAACGATAATGGTGTTCTCTTTCTGTACCTTAACAGACTTCGCACGACCGCACTGCTCCAATGTAGTTTCTTTCAAATCTAAACCAAGTTCCTCGCTGATAACCTGACCGCCTGTCAGAATCGCAATATCCTCAAGCATTGCCTTTCTTCTATCACCATAGCCCGGAGCTTTAACTGCTACTACATTGAACGTACCGCGCAGTTTATTTACAATTAATGTTGTCAGTGCTTCACCCTCAACATCCTCTGCAATAATCATCAGCTTTGCACCAGACTGCACTACCTGCTCTAATACAGGCAGAATCTCCTGAATATTGGAAATTTTCTTATCTGTAATCAAGATATATGGATCTTCCAAATTGGCTTCCATCTTATCCATATCGGTTGCCATATATGCGGAAATATATCCTCTGTCAAACTGCATACCTTCTACTAAATCCAACTCGGTCTGCATTGTCTTTGACTCCTCGATTGTGATAACGCCGTCACCGGAAACCTTCTCCATAGCGTCCGCTACCATATTTCCAACTTCGTCATCCCCTGCAGAAATTGCTGCAACTCTTGCAATATGCTGCTTTCCGTTTACTTTCGAACTCATATTTGCAATAGCTTCTACTGCACAGTCCGTTGCTTTCTTCATACCTTTTCTCAGTACAATTGGATTTGCGCCTGCTGCAAGGTTCTTCATTCCCTCATTAATCATTGCCTGAGCAAGAACAGTTGCTGTTGTTGTACCATCGCCTGCTACATCGTTTGTCTTTGTTGCTACTTCTTTTACAAGCTGTGCACCCATATTTTCAAATGCGTCTTCCAACTCGATTTCCTTAGCGATTGTAACACCGTCATTTGCAATTAACGGTGCGCCGAAAGACTTATCCAATACAACATTTCTTCCTTTCGGGCCTAATGTAACACTTACTGTATCTGCCAATTTGTTTACGCCGATTTCTAATGCCTTGCGAGCCTCTGCCCCATATTTAATTTCCTTTGCCATAGTTGACTAAACCTCCAAAATTATTATTCGCTGTAGCCTAAATTTTTATGATTACTGGATAACTGCAAGAATATCATTCTGCTTAACAATAATGTACTCCTCCTCATCAATCTTTACTTCTGTTCCAGAATACTTGGAGAAAATAACATTATCGCCGACTTTCACTTCCATCTTTACTTCCTTGCCGTCAACAACGCCGCCGGGTCCAACTGCAACAACCTCTGCCTGCTGCGGCTTCTCTTTATTCTGTCCTGGTAAAACAATCCCTGACTTCGTAGTTTCTTCCGCAACCAACTGCTTTAATACAACTCTGTCACCTAATGGTACTAATTTCATGTTTTATAGCCTCCTTCAATAATTTATAAAAAATATTTCTTTGCTGTTTTCAATTAGCACTCTTATCTATTGAGTGCTAACAGAACATATAATAGATTTTTCTTTAGCGTTGTGCAAGCAGGTTGAGAGCGATTTATTTTACATTTTCTTCCATTATCTCGTAAATACTCTTGTTTTCTTCCATTATCTAAATTTATGCTACTTAATAATTATTTTAGAATTAACTCTTTTTCAGCCCTTTTTCCAACCGTTCTCTATAGCCGGGCGCATTTTTTATTTCAAATTTATTTTCCAGCATAACATACTCTGCGTCGGAAAACACCTCTTTAAAGTTTTCCTCAACATTTGTTTTCATAACACAGCCTACCGCAATGCTTGGCGCAAGCTTCTCATCTTCAAAGTCAAGGCAAGCCTGCTGTATTTTCGCACAGTACGCCTTTGCATCCTCCTCCTCTGTCAAAGGAAGCAGCACATAGAAGACATCACCCTCAACTCTGCCAATAACCACATTCTCAAAACCGCATTCTTCTGCTTTATCTGTTAAAATCTTCGCCACCGCAACAATTAAACGGTCGCTTTCCTCCTCGCCGTAGTTATTATCCACAAAACGCCAGTCGTTGATATTTACACAGATCGCTGCTGTCGGAACAACTTCCCGCTCCGCAAGCTGCTTCATATGGCTGATAAAATAATTACGATTCAGTAATCCCGTCAACGGATCTGTCTGAACGGAATATTTCGCCTGATCAGCTTCCTTTTCAGCCTGCTGCTCCAGCTCGTCTATGTACAATGCCTGTTCACTCGCCAAGAAGGATTTCTCGCTAAAGCCCTCTATTGTCTGCATATAAGCGCCAAACAGCCTGTTTACTGCTGCTATATTCTCCTGCGCCACGTTGTCGTATTTTGCATAAATATGACAGACTGTCCTGCCGTTTACCCTGATTTTATTTCCCGGCCGATTCACCACATCCGGCTGAAAATCGCCGAAATCCCCTTTAACCATAATAATGCTGCCATGCCTGTCCGTCATTATGGTATCCAGCCCAAAGCTGTTTTTTAGTTCTGTCAGCATATCCCCCGCTGCGTCAAGATCAAATAAATCTTTGGGATAATAATTTTTGCTGTTCTGCTCCAACTGCTGTGCAAAAGCCATTTTCTTATTACTCATTCCTGTTTCCTTTCCCTTCTCCATAAATAGTATTGCTAAAAACGATCATTTCTATAAAAGTAGTATACAATTTCACACAGTAATTGTCTATTAAAATATTGTGATATTTCTAGCATATGTGTTCTATTAGTTACTTTTTATACCCACGTCAAAGTAGTGGGTATCATAATTGTAACATCTATAAAATAAACCGTTCTATTACTTCCACAATCCCGTCATGGTTATTGTCATTCTTGGTAATATAATCAGCACGCTCCTTTAAAAGCGGCACTGCATTTGCCATTGCTACGCCGATTCCTGCTGCTTCTATCATCGAACAATCATTCTCCTCATCGCCTGCTGCAATCGCATTCTTTTGAAGGATATGCAAGGCATTACATAGATTTACCAACGCATTTCCCTTTCCTGCCCGCTTGTCATAAAACTCCAGATACATCGGATTGGAAAAGGCACAAATTATATTGCTGGATTCCTTTGCTGCTTCCACTGTTTCCCGAAAGGCTTCCAGCCTTGCCCTGTCCTCCAAGTCAATTGCAAGCAGTTTAAACGGCGCATGATCCAACACATTCTCTAACCGCTGCGTAATTTCATGCTCCATTGGGATAAGTTTTTTGTAAAATTCCAGTTCCTTTCCGTCTGCAATACTGACAAGCTTTTTATCCATATAAGTTTGAATATACATACCACGTGCTGCTGCCATATCAAAAAGCCACTGTGCAGTTGGGATCGACACCATATACTGTGCAATCGGCTTTTTCGCGATACAGTCATACAATTGCGCTCCGTTAAAAGCTGCCGCATAAACGCCGCCTGTCTGCTGCTTCTTTTGCAGTTTAGCAAGTGCCTCCAAAATATTTAATTCCTCCAATACGCCAAGAATACTATTTAGCGAGCGCCCGCTTGCCAACACGAAATGATGACCTGCGCCAAGCATCTCCAGTATCTTGTCACGTGTAACCGCAGAAATATCTTTTTTTGCATCGGAAAGCAAGGTTCCGTCTAAATCCGTAAAAAGAATTTTTGTGGTCAATGCTTTTTTCATATTCTCCAGCAGCTCTGCGCCAACTGCCAACTTCCCATATCCAGTCCCTAGTTCCAGCCCCGGCTTGTTTTCCCCGTGAAAGTCCGATCCGCCGCTTTCCAAAAGGTAATACTTTTTTGCAAGTTCTTTGATTCTGCGCTCCTCTGCCGAATTATAGGTGCTGTACATTGTTTCAATCCCCATTAAACCGACATCTTTTAACGTAGAAACAAGCTGTTCAAGCTGCTCCCGTCCCAGTTTATACAGCGTCGGATGCGCCAAAATCGGAATGCCGCCTGCTTTCTTTGTGACCGCAATCACCTCCTGCGGCGTAATCTTCTCCCTGTGCACAAAATACGGCGTATGATCGCCCAGATATCGGTCAAACGCCTCATTGCGGCTATTTACATAACCTTTTTCTAACAAAAATGCAGCATAGTGCGCACGCGTAATCACCGAATCTGGAAAGGCTTCCAGCAGTGCTTCATACGTAATGTCAATTCCCGCCCTTTGCAGATTAGCACAAAGTTTATAATTTCGGTTTACCCGCGACTGTTGGAACCGTTCCAGATATTCTGTAAAAGCAGGTGCTTTATAATCTATAAAAAGCCCCACGATATGCACATCCCGTTTGTGGTATTCCGTTGAATACTCAATGCCCGGAATTACTTCCAGCGGCTTATCCTTTGCATACGCCATTATTTCATCCAAACCGTCCACCGTATCGTGATCGGTCAATGCAATTGCTTTTAAACCTTTTTGTAAAGCATAATCTACCAGTTCGGCAGGCGAAAGTGTTCCATCCGAACGGTTAGAATGTACGTGTAAATCAATTCGTTCTTTATCCATTTCTATACCCCCTGCGTGCTTTAGCACGCATACCAATCAATACTTGAAAGTTTCCTTTCAAACTTGCTCCCCTCTGTCAGTTTTTGCAGACACTGCGATTCCTTTACAGCACTTCTCGTGACAAGCGACAGCATAACGGCGTGTTGTCTTCATGCCGTCATCTATCAACACTTCCTCATAATTCCTATCACGGATTTGCTGCAAGATTCCTTACTCCACGCCCCCTCCATGCGCCGATTCAGCCCCTATTTCCTCAACATAGGGCTACGCAATCGAGTAGGGGAAAAGCCTTTCCCCTCGCGCGCGCGCCGGGCACCCGTCAGCTTCTGCTGACATGTTTCCTTTGTGTGCCCGTGTGCATAAAAAAGGCAGACTTTTCATCTGCCTTTTTTGATCTTATGCCTACAGCACTCTTACTCCTCGCCGCTTTCATCCTCAGCTTCTGCAGTGTATACCGTTCTTTTTCTTGCCATTTCATCGCTTGCCAGATACTCGTCATACGTGGTTACCTTATCAATTAATGTACCATTGGGAAGGATTTCCATAATACGGTTTGCTGTGGTTTCTACAAACTGATGATCATGGCAGGCAAAAATCGCCACGCCCGGGAACTTAATCAGTCCGTTGTTAAGCGCAGTAATGGATTCCATATCCAAATGATTGGTTGGTTCGTCAAGAATTAGGCAGTTTGCACCGCTAATCATCATTTTACTTAAAAGACAGCGCACTTTCTCACCACCGGAAAGCACTTTCACTTTTTTCACGCCATCCTCGCCTGCAAAAAGCATACGTCCAAGGAATCCCCGCACATAAGTGATATCATCCACTGGTGAATAGCCCATCAGCCAATCTGCAATGGTATAGTCATTGTTAAATTCATTCGTCGGGTCTTTAGGAAAATACGCCTGTGAGGTCGTAACACCCCATTTATAAGAACCCTCGTCAGGCTCTATCTCGCCCATTAAAATTTGAAACAGTGTCGTCTTAGCAAGTTCATTTCCGCCGACAAACGCCACCTTGTCATCATGTCCTAAAATAAAGGAAATATTGTCAAGTACCTTCTCGCCGTTAATGGTTTTGGATAAATTCGTAACAGTCAGCACTTCATTTCCAATTTCGCGGTCAGGACGGAAATCAATATATGGATACTTACGGCTGGACGGCTTAATATCATCCAATTCAATTTTCTCTAAGGCACGTTTTCTGGATGTCGCCTGTTTTGACTTCGACGCATTGGCAGAAAACCGTGAAATAAATTCTTGCAGTTCCTTAATTTTTTCTTCCTTTTTCTTGTTGGCTTCTTTCATCTGCTTTACAAGCAACTGGCTGGACTCATACCAAAAGTCATAGTTGCCTGCATAAAGCTGGATTTTGCCGTAATCAATATCCGCGATCTGCGTACATACTTTATTTAAGAAATAACGGTCATGTGATACTACAATTACCGTATTATCAAAATTAATTAAAAATTCCTCCAGCCAAGCAATTGCATCCAAATCCAAATGGTTCGTCGGCTCGTCCAAAAGCAGGATATCAGGATTGCCAAATAGTGCCTTCGCAAGCAGCACTTTTACTTTCTCGCTGCCGGTTAATTCTTTCATAATACTATAGTGAATACTGGTGTCAATTCCCAAGCCGTTTAAAAGCTGTGCTGCGTCAGACTCTGCTTCCCAGCCATTCATCTCAGCAAATTCACCCTCTAATTCGCTTGCACGGATACCATCCTCATCGGTGAAATCCTCCTTAGCATATATGGCATCTTTTTCTTTCATAATTTCATACAGACGGGCGTTTCCCATAATCACCACATCCATAACAGGATACTCATCATATTTAAAGTGATCCTGCTCCAACACAGAAAGCCGCTGTCCGGGCGTTATCGCAATATCTCCCTTCGTAGTTTCCAATTTTCCTGACAAAATTTTTAAAAATGTCGATTTTCCGGCACCATTTGCACCGATCAAACCATAACAGTTGCCCTCAGTAAATTTAATATTGACATCCTCAAATAATGCTTTCTTCCCAACACG
>CBCOYO010000004.1:48704-53225 GCA_965114465.1 uncultured Lachnospiraceae bacterium | reverse complement strand
TATATTCTGGAATGTATACTTCCATCGTCCTTTATCAAAAACATCAAATGTACATATAAATATCACAAAGCTTTGTGGCAGTTCATTATAGTCTGTTCCTTTTTCTATGGCGTTCAAATCAATCATGCCTTGATAATATCTCGTTCTTTTGGGCAGATTTTTGCTGTTTGTAGTTTGAATTTCTACATTATAAACAACGCCTTTTTCATCTTTTAAATACACATCTAAACGCACACTCTTGCTATCTTTTGCAATATCAATCACTTTTTGTTCTTCTGGATACTCAATATGATCAATCACAATTCCCAATAGCCGCTCTAAGATACCTTTACACAATTCTGGATTTCTCATAACCTTGGCAAACATAAAATCATTCGATATTTGTATGTTTTCCCAAAGCAATTCTTCTGGTATTGTAATTGCAATCGTATTTTCTGGTTGTTTCATTCCTATGCTTCTTCCTATTAATTTTTAAAACTATGAATCGGTGCTGGTATTCTGCCGCCGCGGTTTACAAATGCATCACAGGAAAACGAATTTACTGGCATAATTGGCGCATGACCCAGCAGTCCGCCAAACTCTGCGTTCTCCCCTACAGTTTTGCCGATAACGGGAATTACACGGACAGCGGTGGTCTTTTGATTTATCATGCCTATCGCAAGTTCATCCGCTATGATTCCAGCAATTGTTGTTGCCTTGGTGTCACCTGGAATCGCTATCATATCCAAACCTACAGAGCAGACACAGGTCATTGCTTCTAGTTTTTCTAGTGTCAATGCACCTGCATTTACGGCATCAATCATACCTTGATCTTCACTTACAGGGATAAACGCACCACTCAGTCCACCGACATACGACGACGCCATTACGCCGCCTTTTTTCACTTGGTCATTTAACAGGGCAAGCGCCGCTGTTGTTCCAGGTGCACCAGCGTATTCCAAACCGATTTCACAAAGAATATCCGCCACGCTGTCACCGATTGCAGGTGTCGGTGCAAGGGATAAATCCACAATGCCAAAAGGAATTCCCATTCGTTTGGAAGCTTCCTGCGCAACGAGCTGCCCAACTCTTGTTACTTTAAACGCTGTCTTTTTAATGGTTTCACACAGCACTTCAAAATTTTTCCCACGCACGTGCTCCAATGCTGTTTTTACTACGCCCGGACCGCTGACGCCTACATTAATAATTGCGTCCTGTTCGGTTACGCCGTGAAATGCACCTGCCATAAACGGATTGTCGTCTGGCGCATTACAAAAAACAACAAGCTTGGAACAGCCGATACTGTCATTTTCTTTGGTCAATTCTGCGGTCTGTTTAATGATATCTCCCATTAAACGCACTGCGTCCATATTGATGCCTGTTTTGGTAGAGCCAAGATTTACAGAACTGCATACAAACTCCGTTTCCGCCAGTGCCTGTGGGATTGATCGAAGCAAAAGTTCGTCTGCCTTTGTCATGCCTTTAGAAACCAATGCCGAATACCCGCCAAGGAAGTTTACGCCTACATCTTTTCTCGCACGGTCAAGAGTCTTCGCAATTGTAACAAAATCCTCCGCAGTTTTGCACGCTGCACCGCCAATCAGCGCAATCGGTGTTACGGAAATCCGCTTATTGACAATCGGAATACCAAACTCCTTTTCGATTGCCGCACCCGTTGCTACTAAATCTTTGGCAACCGTAGTAATTTTCTTATAAATATTTTTATTTAATTGATTGCAATCGGCGTCTATACAATCCAAAAGGCTAATGCCGAGCGTGATTGTACGAACATCAAGATTTTCCTTCTCAATCATCTTATTTGTTTCCAACACTTCATGAATATTTATCATAATAAGGATTCCCCCATTCCTGCGGCATGTATTAAAGCCGATGCATACTATTAAAAATTTCCTCTCGTTGACATTTCACAATTACGCCAATCTCCTCGCCCAGCTTGTCCAAATCGTCCGAAACCTCGCTGACAGACTTAACCGACTTACTCATATCCGCTATCATCATCATATTAAAATAATCATCAACAATCGTCTGCGATATATCCAAAATATTTACATGATTTTCCGCAAGATACGTACACACCTTTGCAATAATTCCAACTGTATCTTTCCCCACAACTGTTATAATCGTTTTTTTCATATTTTTTGCCATTCCTTTCCAAGACACAAACAAATTGTGAAAGTTTTGTTAAATTCTTTCACTCTTATACCTCCTGCGTGCCCTGCACGCGTATTATTCAATCAAATTCTAAGCTGAATTGTAACAAATTCGTTACTGTAACAACATGAACCGTAATACAAATTATACTACTACTTTCCTAAATCTCAACCAACTGTGATAATTTATTGCGGTTTGCTACCAGAATTGGAAAATCTTCTGGTTTATATGGATTGTCCGCCATTGCTATTTCCAGCCGCACTGTTTCATAAGCAAGCTCTGCCAAATTATTTTCTTTGCTTAAATGCCCTAGAAATACCATCTTGAAATGATCATGCAGCAGACTGCCCAACAGCTTACCCGAAAGTTCATTTGATAAATGTCCCTTTTTCCCAAGTATCCGCCGTTTTAAATAATAGGGATATGGCCCAACTTGGAGCATATTGATATCGTGGTTTGCCTCCAGCATCAGCACATCCATTCCTTTCAGGCTCTCAACGGTATAAGCGTCATATGTACCTAAGTCCGTTACTACCGCCATGCGGCGACTGCCGTACTGGAAACGGTACGCAACCGGCTGCGCCGCATCATGGGATATTCGCATAGGATTCACCGTAATATCTTTTAAAATCTTTTTTTTATCTGCTGCAATTTCACAGAACAAAGAACTATCAATCTGTCCTAAATTGCGATTTTTCTTAATTGCCTCAATCGTGCCTGCTGTAGCATAAATTGGAATCCCAAATTGCCGGCTAAGAATCCCAAGACCACCGATATGATCCGAATGCTCGTGCGTAATTAATATTCCATCAATATCTTTTCCAGTTAATCCTAACTGGTTTAAGCCCTCTAATATTTTTTTACAGCTAATTCCCACATCTACCAAAAGATGCGTCGCTTCCGTACCTACATATATACAATTTCCGCTGCTGCCGCTGGCAATACTGCACATTCTCATTTTAAATTCACACTTCCTTTTCTTTCCAATAAACCTCTATTTTATCACCGTTGTAGAGCGGTTGTGTATACTGCGCATTTGTGCCGTTTACCAACGTTACAATACCTGCTCCCTGCATCTTGCTTAAATCAAAATCAATATAGTCAAAAATATCCGTAAACACATATCCTTTTTTTCCATTCATAACAATCGGATTCTCGTTGACAATCACTATAATTTTCTTTGTGCCGTCTGGTTCCGCGGCTTCCTCTTTTACGCCATTTTCCAAAATGGTTTGAATGACATCTTCGGAATTATTTTGCTTCTTTTCCTCCTCGGGCTGCAATTCAGATGCATTACTGTTTTGTGTCGTTTCCCCATTCACATTTGAATTTTCCTGATATGCGCCTTCCTGACTGCCATTTAATCCACCATTTTCTAACGATTCTTTATTAACTTCTGCATTCTCCTGACGCCGATTATCTGAATTTTCATTTAATTCATCATTTTCTAACGTTTCCCCACTATCCTTGACATCTTCCTGATTTTCACTGAATCCGCCATTTTCTGGAGTTTCCCCATACACATTAGAAGCATCGCTTTCCATAAATGAATCTGCATTTTTATCATCTATATTGCTTCCATAAGCTGCAGAAACTTCCTGTGTGTTTTCTCCTACAAAGCTTTGCGCATTTTTGCTTTCCTCAGTTTCCTTTTTATTAAAACTGCCTGTAGATTCCGCAGCTTTAGAATATTCATATGTTCCATATTCTGCCTGTTCATACGCAGCTTCCCCGTATTCCTCCATTTCCTCATAATCCGTATCAATTCCTGTGCGAACTTCAACACGGTCATTTGCATAAATTAATGCATCTCTTGGTATCTTCTCCCCGTTCACAATTAAAATGGTATCCTCTGTCGCGTATCCCAAATATTCTATTAGCCCATCATACGTATAATACGTATCTATAATAACTTCATCGCCCTCCTGAATCATATAGTCCGCAAATTCTTCTTTCCCGTTTACTCTAACCGGTTTGGGCAATTGCTGAACTTCGCCGTCTACAATCAACGCAATGCTTCCACTGTAATCCACCAGATTGCCAATCCGCTCCTCTGCTGCCTTGCCAACCGTAGCCTCCTCAATTACAACCACATCATTCGACTTAATGCGGAAGCTTAAATTCACTGCTTCACCATTGACATAGACATGAGCACTTTCGCCGTATTCGCCTCTTTTCATGCGTTTTCTGCCATTTACGGTAAAGCGTAGTTCCTTTCCTCGTCTGGGGAACAACCCGTCTTTTACAAAATTCGCCTGCATTGCAGCATCCACTACCGCCAGCTTATTATTGTCATAAAGCTTTAATCTGCTGCCATTAAATGTAATATGGATAAAGTTATTGTTTTGATCATAATAGGACAAACAAATA
>CBCOYO010000004.1:0-48694 GCA_965114465.1 uncultured Lachnospiraceae bacterium | reverse complement strand
GTAATAATTGTAGAGTCCATTAAACTGCCCTCTGGAAACTCAACATTTCTAAGAATTTCCTCACCGCGCAGTGCGACTCTGCTTGGGTCTAACCCTAATTCCGAAGCAATTTTGTCTGAAAAACCCTTAATTTTGCCGCCGCCGCCTACAATAAACACTGCACTAGGAGAAGTACCGCCGTTTAATTCTACAATAGTATCTGCTGTAAGTTTCGCCATTTTATCAATCTCAGGCTGGCAAATTGCAATCACTTCGTCAGCAGTAATCGTCTGCTCAATTCCCATAATATCCTCATAAACGATTTTCGTCTGCGTTGTCGCCGCTGTCTTTAATTTCTCCGCTGTGACAAAGTCAATTAAGCAGCTTTTCGCCAAAGCTTCTGTCAGCAAATCGCCAGCGTGCGGCAGCATCCCAAACGCAATCACGCTCCCGTCATTTGTAATTGAAATATCGGACGTTCCTGCGCCTACATCAACCATAGCAATATTTAATAACCGAAAACGCTCTGGTATCGCTACGCGGATTGCCGCAATCGGCTCTAATGTTAAATTGGCAACCCTTAAATCGGCAAGCTCGACCGCTTGATACAACCCATCTACAACATCCTCTGGCAAAAACGTTGCAATTAAATCTGCCCCAATGCTTTTTGCCTTATGGTGTTCTGGCTGCCCCATCCACAGCCCATTCAAATAATATTTTACCACAGAATAACCTACGCAGTAGAAATGAATATCCGTGTCATTTTCCTTTTGAAACTCACCGAATGCCTTTTCCACGCCAAGCGAAACCAGCGTATCCATATCCTCCTTTGTTACATTATGCTCTTTTTCAAAATCCATATCTGCGTGAATTGTCTTGGTTTTCAGCACACGCCCCGCTGCCGCAATGCAGACCTCCTCCAGCACATACCCTGTTTTTTCCTGTAAAGAAACCTTAATATCGCGGATTGTCGCTGCAACCCTATTAATATCATGAATTTGCCCGTCCAGCATTGCGCGTGTCTGGTGCTCGCGTATCTCCTGCGCAATTACAATAAAACGTTCCCCTTCACTGTAACCAATTGTTCCTACAACACTCCTTGTTCCAATATCTAACCCGAATACCAGTTCCTCTCCATTTATCTCCATCTGGTTCATACTTTAATTACTCTCCTCTGCCTATTGAAAGAAATCTATATAAGTTCCCTGATTTGCCGATAGGTTTCTTCTAAATCTCCATTGTTTGATATCACAACCTTGCAGTGCCTACGAAATTCCATCTCACTTAACTGCCCCCGCATTATCGCCTCTATCTTTTCTGCACTGTACTGCCGTTCCCTTGCAAGCCGCTGTCTGCGCACTTCGATATCCGAATGCACATACCACAATTCATCTACAATGAAATCATACCGATCCTCTATTAACAGCGCTGCTTCTATAAAAAAGTAATCCACTGCGCCTCGTTCTCGTTCATAAGCAATCTGCTCCAAAATATAGCGTTTCACCGCTGGATGAATCACCGCATTTACCTTCGCCAAAATTTCCTTATCCTGAAAAATAACTGCCGCCATTTTCTGCTTATCAATCTGCTCTCCCCGCAGAATATCCTTGCCAAGCAGTTTGACAAGCTGTTTATAACACGCCTGCCCCGGCTGTTCCAAAAGATGTGCTGCTTCATCCGCCCGCAGCACTCTGCAAGAATAATGTTCCTCAATATAGGACAGCACCTGCGTTTTTCCAGCGCCAACGCCTCCGGTAATCCCTATTACTTTCATTGCGTATTCCCTCTCTATGCGTTATCTCCGAATTATTTTGCCTCATACCAATCCGTTCCTGTATGCAAGTCAATTTCAAGCTTTACTGCCAAGGAACATACATTCTGCATTTCATTGGATAAAATTTCTTGCACAGCTTCCACTTCTTCCTTTCTTGTTTCAATTAAAAGTTCATCATGAATCTGCAAAATCAGCTTTGATTTCATCCCCTTTGCTTTTAACGCATCATATACGTGCACCATTGCATATTTAATAATATCCGCCGCTGTCCCCTGTATTGGTGCATTCATTGCCACACGCTCACCGAAAGAACGCTGCGTAAAATTAGAAGACTTTAATTCTGGTATTGGTCTGCGTCTGCCAAACATCGACTTGCTATAGCCCAATTTGCGTGCGTCGGAAACCATTTTATCCAGAAATCCCTTAATATTGGGATACGTCTGAAAATATGCATCAATATATTCCTTTGCTTCCTGTTTGGAAATGCTTAAATCCTGACTTAACCCAAATGAACTAATCCCATATACAATGCCGAAATTAACCGCCTTAGCATTTCTGCGCTGCAAGTCTGTTACTTCCTCGAACGGTGTATGAAATACTTTAGAAGCCGTAATACGATGGATATCCTCGTCCATTTTGTAAGCTTCAATAAGCTGCTCGTCCGCCGACATATGCGCCAGCACACGCAGTTCAATCTGCGAATAGTCCGCATCCATAAAGATACATCCCTCCTGCGGCACAAATACCTTACGGATGCGCCTGCCAAGTTCCATACGCATAGGAATATTTTGCAGATTCGGCTCTGTCGAACTCAACCGTCCGGTTGCCGTGATTGTCTGGTTAAAACTCGTGTGAATTTTGTTTTCTGCATCAATAAACGCAGCCAACCCGTCTGCATAGGTCGACTTTAATTTCGTAAGCTGCCGATACTCCAAAATATCCCTTACAATCTCATGTTCGCCTGCCAGCTTATCCAATACCTCTGCCGCTGTCGAATAGCCTGTCTTTGTCTTTTTCCCACCCGGAAAGTTGAGTTTGTCAAATAAAATCTCACCAAGCTGTTTGGGAGAATTGATATTAAATGTTTCGCCTGCTGCCGTATGAATTGCCGTTTCCAGTTCGGAAATCCGCCCCGTTAATGCGTCACCATACGCCTTTAACGCCTCTGGTTTTACTGTAATCCCCTCGCGCTCCATATCATAAAGTACATAAGATAACGGCATTTCTAATCCGCGGAACAAATCATACATTTCCGTGTCTTTTAATTGCTGTTCCAACAAAGACTTTGCCATCTGCAATACATATGCTTCTTTTGCAAAATAGAGAATACAATCCTTCTTTCTATCCCTGTATGCAGTTCCGATATCTGCTTTGCCAAATACTTCGCTCCATGTCTGCAAAGTTATCCCTAAATATTCGCCTGCAATATCTGCCATTTCATAATCGCTTTTTAAAGGATTTAACAAATACGCCGCTATTTTGCAGTCAAAAAAATGCTTTGTAATTTCATAGGATGAACCTTGTTTCTCGATTTCAGCAGAAAGCAACACCGGATAATCCGCTTTTACATCAAAGCAGGAAACCTCCACAGAACTGTCACTTAGTAATTCCCAAATTTGCTGCAAAACTGCTTCCTTTGTCAAACCGTCTGCATCCGCCTCGATTACATACACTTTATGGCTGTTTCCTGCCGTTTCATTACATAGAATGCATGCAAAAACTTCCTTCTGCTCCTCCAACTGTAAAAACATCTGCCCATTTTTATCAGCACCGATACTGCCGGCACTTTGATTTGCAAGGGAAAACACACGCAGCGCCGCCTGTCCACACGCTTTGGTATCTGCAAAAATCTGCTGTACGTCCTCCCATTTTTTCACTGTAACAACCTGCAAAGCTTTATCCAAATCAACCGCTGTATTTTGATTCTGCTGCTCAAATTTTCCAAGGAAATTTTTAAACGATAACTGTTTAAACATCGCATACGCTTCCGGCGTAAACAAATTTCCCAGCTTCGCTCTGTCATACGAAAAATCAATTTCTGCATGAATATTAATCGTTGCCAGCGCTTTACTTAAATCCGCTAAATCCCTGTTTGCGGCTAAGCTTTCACGAATACTCTTTTTGGAAATTTCCTCAATATGCTGATAAATCGCATCGATCGAACCATACGTAACCATTAATTCGGTTGCCGTTTTCTCCCCGACTTTTGGCACGCCTGGAATATTGTCAGAAGCATCGCCCATTAAAGCCTTTAATTCAATAAACTGTTCCGGCGTTACCTGATAAGTGTCCTTTACATCCTTTGCATAGTAATCCTCAATCTCTGTTTTGCCGCCTTTTGTTTTGGGTATTCTTATCTTAATCTGCTCCGTCGCAATCTGTAGTAAATCCCTGTCACCGGAAACCAGCGTAACCTCCATGCCCTCCTGCTCGGAACGCTTGGCAATCGTTCCCAAAATATCGTCCGCTTCAAAGCCTGCCTGCTCCACTATCTCCACGCCCATAGCCTGCAAAACCTCTTTTATCATCGGCACTTGCTCATAAAGCTCGTCCGGCATTGGCTTACGAGTTCCCTTATACTCTTTATACATCTCATGGCGAAACGTCGGCGCACTGACATCAAACGCCACAGTTAAATATTCTGGTTTTTCCTCGTCCAATATCTTAAATAAAATATTTAAAAATCCAAACACCGCATTGGTATGCTGCCCCTTGGCATTTGTCAGCGCAGGCACTCCATAAAATGCCCGATTTAATATACTATGACCATCTATTAACACAATTTTACTCATACAGCTTATATTCCTCCCAAAAGGCAACCTTTCCAATTCGCAAACGCGTTCCCGCATCAACTACATACGAATCGAAACAGTTATCCCAAAAACACAATGCAGATCAACATAAGAGCAACCAAAAAAAGACCGGCTTTTATCCGACCATATATCCGTCTACGCGTAATAATACGGTTCAGCTTTTCTTCCAGTTCACTCTTTACATCAATATCATCGGCATTTTCCAGCCGATTCATTCCCTCTACAAGTAGGTATTCTATCGTTAGTTCCTCCATACACTCCTTACACGCATACACGTGCTCAGCAAAGCTAAACGCTGTGTCATTGTCCAACTCGTCTTTCAGAAATAAAGCAATACACCGTTGCGTTTCCTTACAATCCATAGAATCCCTCTCTTAATTTCTATATTCTACAAAACCGTTATCCCACCTTGCAAAATAACATATACTATACGAAGCGGCAAAAAGACTTGCCATTCCGTTGCAAAATCGCTTCGCGATGGCTTGATGCATCTTAACCACTATGTGTTCTTACGGGGCTGTCGCAATAAGCTTTGATGCTACTAGATATGGTATAAATCTTAGCACAGAGTTAGAATATCTTGTATCCGTTTGTCTTAATGCGACAGCCCCTAGGCTGAACTGTTACAAGATTTTCCAATTTCTGCACAGCGCATATTGCTATAATAGACAATCCGTGCTGTGCAGAAAGGAAAATCTAACCGTTCGTGTGTATAGAAAATATTTACAGTCCTATATTACACTATATTTTGTGATTTTGAAAGAGTTTCTTTGAAATTTATCATAGATTTTCTGTCACATATTTCCCTTATGTGGGACTATAGAAAACTAATTTCTTTCCTTTTTTTGTATATTTAAAAAATAAAAGTGTATTCTTTCCTCATTTCCATATAAAGTTCTAAAAAAACAGATTTTATTACACAAAGTAATTGCGTGCGCACACACATAATGATATAATATTCCATTGGAGGTACATTATCTATGAAAATATTAAAATGGCTTTCGGTTGCTGACCGTTTCTATAAAATTTATTTGGATAAACAACTGGCACCATTAGGCGTCAACAGCAGCCAATATATGTTCTTAATAAAAATATGTAATTCTCCCGGCATTTTGCAGGATTCATTAATGGATATGTTTTATGTCTATCCAAGCAATATTGTACGAACAATCGCAGCATTAGAAAAACAAGGAATGATTACCCGTTCTCCCCATGAACAAGATAAAAGGACATGGAAACTATATCCCACAGATCGTGCATTATCTATATTGGATGAAATACAAACAATCTGTAACCACACGCAAGATCTTTTGCTGCAAGGTTTTAGTGAAACAGAAAAAAATCTTTTTGCAGATTTGCTTATGCGGGCTGGTAAAATATTACAACAAAACTACATATAGAAAGAAAGGAAGCGGAATTTTATGACGAATAATCCTCTTGGGTATGAGAAAATCTCAAAACTGCTGAAACAATTTGCCATTCCAAGTATTACAGCAACGCTGGTTGGTTCTATCTACAATATTGTAGATCAGATTTTTATTGGTCAAGGTGTAGGATATCTTGGGAATGCCGCAACCAATGTTTCCTACCCCTTCTCTACGATTTGCCTTGCAATTTCCCTGCTGATTGGAATTGGAAGTGCTTCCCGTTTTTCACTTTATCTTGGAAATAAAGAACCCGAAGCAGCAGCCAAAACAGCCGGAAACGGCATAAGCCTTATGTTTATTTTTGGACTTGCTTACCTAGTAATCGGCGAAATTCTATTACCCCAACTTTTAAAATTGTTTGGTGCTACACCAGATGTATTTCCCTTAGCGCAGCAATATGCTGGTGCTACTTTAGTAGGAATGCCCTTTCTAATTGTAACGAATGGCATGAGCAATTTAATTCGCGCAGACGGAAGCCCCAAATATTCCATGACTTGTATGCTTATCGGTGCTATTGCCAATACAATACTCGACCCGATTTTTATATTTATTTTTCATTGGGGCATCTTCGGAGCTGCTTTGGCAACGGTTTTAGGACAAATTTTGTCTTTTATTTTCGCAATCCGATACTTATGGCATTTTAAAACCATTCATTTCGAAAAAAGTAGTTTTCAGCTAAATATCTTAGAAAGTTTAAAAACTTGCAGTATGGGAATCAGCAGTAGTGCAAATCAAATTGCAATTACTTTCGTGCAAATTATACTATATAATTCATTGACTTATTACGGAGCGCAAACCGTCTATGGTTCTGATATTCCTTTAGCTGCCTGTGGAATTGTTATGAAAACGAATGCAATTATTCTCGCAATTGTTGTAGGAATCTCACAAGGAGTCCAGCCAATTATAGGCTTTAACTACGGTGCAAAACAATATGCGCGTGTACGTGAAGCATACCTACTTGCAATAAAATGGAATTTAATTGTTTCCGCCATCGGTTTTTGCCTATTACAATGCTTTCCACAATTTATTATTTCTCTGTTTGGCGGCGAAGAGAAACTGTACCTTGAGTTTGCAGTTCTATTTATGCGGATATTCCTCTTTATGGTAATCGTAAATGGCGTGCAGCTTCTCTCTTCTAGCTTTTTTACCGCAATAGGAAAATCATTGAAAGGGGCATTATTGGCGCTGACAAGACAGGTTTTCTTTCTAATTCCACTGATTTTGCTGCTTCCACTTCGCTTTGGTATTATGGGCGTATTATTTGCAGGGCCCATTGCCGATTTTATTGCTTTTATACTATCTGTTGTGTTTGTAAGCAAAGAATTTAAAAGACAGAAAAATATACAAATGAATTCGATATAAAACCTTTTACACCATGTTTCATTCCTAATATACTAAACACGCACTATTTGCATAATTGCCGCATTATCGTCAGTCAATGATGCCACCGCATCGCTTCCTTCCCCTACCTTGCACTGGTAATAATCTCAAGGGCTTAGTAAAGAGAACAGGGTACTAATATATTTACATACGTAAAGCCGCAAAAATTATTGTTTCTGCGGCTTTACTCTTTTTCGATTTTTAATTCTTTTCTACTGAAACATGATAGGCTTTAATTAACTTATCCTATAATATTTCCATTTTTCATTACTTTGGAAAATGATAAGCTTTAATTAACTTATCCTATAATATTTCCAATTTTCATTATTTTGGAAAATAATAAGCTTTAATTAATTTATCCTATAATATTTCCATTTTTCATTATTTTGGAAAATAATAGGCTTAAATTAATTTATCCTATAATATTTCCAATTTTATTCTTTTCATTTGTCAATTACATAAAGCTGTCCCCATCGCTGATTTTTTGGATTAAGCTTTGCATTTCTGCTTTGCTCTTAACACCTTTACTCTCTGCGATAAGCTTCTCTTTTTCATATTCTGTAAGTTTTCCGTAATTGTCCAATGCCTGCTCGTCCATCGCCATTCCTAACGCTAGTCCCAGCGGCAGCGGCGATGTCTGCAATCCGTCTGAAAAATCCATATACCATACCTCACAAGTTCACATTGGTACTGTCACAAGCTTCTGTGACTAATCCTTATTCTCTCCTAAGCAAGCAAGAATATGTATGGATAAAAATGGATTTCTTTTGTACTAACTTTTTCTTAAAGTCTGCACACGTGACTGAATATTTTGGGCAAATTCTTCATCGGAATACTTGGGATCTCTCGTCCGCTGCCAAATTTCGCAAGGCACTTGACTGCATTCTCCACAGTTTTTCTTTTTTTTGTGATTGACTGTGCAGTCATAAATCGCACAGACGCTCCCCTCCGGCAAATAAAACACTTTACCCTCGCTTGCGTTACAGCCTTTGCACTGTTCTTTTAGATTACACTGACCGCAATCGCTTCCACATACACTAATATTTGCATCTTTCAAAATAAAACACTCCTTTCGCTTTTATATTGTTTTTTCTTTGATATCCTATTATAATCACAAGCAATAAATTTTACCAAATTGTTCAGTTCGTGAGTTAACGTTATAAGCAAATTTTAACGTTCGCCAGTATATATTATTGAAATGTATCATAGTAAATATTTTGTGTGTTGTTTGTTAAAATCGTAAATTTTTCATTTTCAGTCCATAACTGTTCTATCTGCTCCATATTTTCATCTGGGTTTGCCAGCAATTCTGCTAAATTATCCAATTCCTGCAATTCGCTTTCAGATAATGCCTGCAATCCGCCGCGCAAATATAACGGCTGATAGGAATAAAAAATTTCATTGTTCATCAATGCATGAAAATCCATAAACAAATATTCGCATACCCCTTCCAATGGAATCAATGAAAATACATCTAATTTTTTCTGTAATGTATTTCTTCTCAAACCAAGCCATGCCTCTGATGCTGTTACAAACTTTCGCCGTGGCAAATCAAACTGACTATAGCCAAAACGCTGTTCATATTCATAATAACCATCAACATCTACCAATACCCACCAATTTTCCTTAAAATCCCAATATTCATTCACCCAATGCTCCATATAGCTATCACCCGAATCGCCAAAATCCATAAATCCAGCTCTTGAACGTCAGGGGATTCCTTTTGCCTTTAAAACTGCGCTAAATAACACAGAAGCCTGCCGGCAGGAAACAGTAATTCTTCTACTTACATCCCTGTTCTTTGTAAATCCCGTTTTATCAAGTTGCAAAATACCAGCAATCATTGCAACTGCGGTAATAAATAGTTCATCTTCATTTTTAAAACGATTCTTAGGATAAGACGCAAATTTTCCGTAATAAGCTTCTTCCAAGTAAGAAAAAGGTTCTGTAAAATACATAGATGGATGTGTAATCTGATCGCAGATTAGCATACCAATTGCAGGGATTTCCTCCGGCAGCGACAATACAAAATCTTTATAGTTCCCAACATCAGTATAAACACTGGTTTCTAAGTAACGCTGGTATATTTTTTGATTGTTTTCTTTCATTTGACTGAAATTCCTCCTACTATTTTATGAGTAGGCGCCTGCTCTGATTCTATGCTATCAAATAAAAAAAATTACGTCAATACACGATTCTCCTTTTTTCTTAATACTCTTTTTGTTACAATTGATGCACACAAAATGCTAAAGTAAAAAAGCAAAAGCTTTTAGCATTTTGGCGCATGATTCTCACTACTTTGGCGTTAGTGTGAATTGTAACTTTTTCTTAAAATAAACAACTGCTGCCATAAACATCACTATAAAAATTAACAATGCACACGGTAAAAACGGCAATAATTGAAATCCCCTGCTTTTGCCCTCGACAGTAAAGTTATGCAAAGAACACGAAACCAAATATCCGCTGTAACAATACGGATAGACAACCCAAAGCGGCGTATTTGCAATTAATACACTCGGAATCACAAAAAGCAGATTCAACCCAACAGAAAACAGCGGCTTTTCAAAGAACACTATAACCGCCCACACCATTGCAGCACAGGGAAACATTGTAAAAAATAATCTAATACCCCACTTTAACAGATATAGAATCGGCAATGTTTCTGTAATACCTGTACTACTTATTGCAATCAACCCTGTTATCACAAAAACAGCAAGAAATACGGCTATTTCCATAAACAGATAAGACAACAACACACAAAATTTCGCTGCCAATGGCACAAATGTTCCATACGGCAAATCGGACAAACCAATTTTTGCAAGCGCCAAATTTTGCAAATCTACAGCAGTAAAAAGCATAAAGGAACTGTTTTAATAGACCACAGCATCTATGGAGGATTAAAAACAGAATTGATACTACCTAAATAACCGATAATGCGGCAGCTCCTACTTGCGCGCCAAACGTCTGTCAGTTTGCCAACATATCTCACAACACAACAATGTTACACCATATGCCAGCACTACAGGTATTGCATACAAGAAAATTGTATTACTGCCGCAAATATAAAATAACCCATATTGAAACAAAACCAGCCAAATAAAATGAAATATATAAAAAGAATATGACCTTTGCACCATATATTTTGATACTTTCCCACTGAAATTCAAATATCTTTTTCCGATACCCAATAAGGCAATTATCATAAACCACTCAGACACATATTTTGCAATGATATTCAGCAATATTTGCTGTGATTCTGCCCAAATAAACATATATACATTGAAAAAAGCAGCCGTTAACCCTATACACAAGAAAATCCATTTATATCTCTCTACTTTGCTGATTACATCATCCTTCGAGAATAAATAATAGCCGACAAGAAAAATATAAGTATATTCTACAAGGCTTTTTCCACCAACCGAAAGCAATTCACTAAAAAATGGCAGCAGTAATCCCAAAAAGCAAACCAACACAAGCGATACATTCGTTTTTTTCGTTTCTTTTTGGGGGATTACTTTCCTCTGCAATAAAATAACGCCAGCCGCTAACAGCGAAATAAGAAACAGATATAAAAGAAACCAGAACTGTCCCATTGAAAAACCGCCATCAGCTCCTGTTAAATCTGTAAAACGCGTAAAAAAAATAGCATAATGCTCAAATAAATCTCCTTGATATCTATAATTCAATTTATCTGCAATATAGGTCATAATTGGCATAATCAGTACGATTCCAAAAACAAATGGAAATAATAATTTTTTAAATCTTTCTATAATATATTGCCGGATTGTTCTTTTTTGTAATGAAAATCTAGCGGAAATACCTGCAAGCAGAAACATAAATGGCATAAAATATGGACTTAAAAATACTACAATACTGCTAATTACATGATTGCCTTCAAAATAAATATAATTTGGTTCTCCCCATACATTCCATGCCATTGCAGCATGATAAGGAATCAACAGCAAAATAAAAATCCATCTCAAATTATCAATATAATATTTTCGCATACTTAATAAGATACCTTTCACCAATAAATATGGCATATATCATCTGAATGAAGCCATGTGCCCCCTGCGCCACTTTAGCAGTATCGTTCCTCTCCATAGAGCTGCGCATCAAAAAACCGCCGTATATACCATGCTCTGATATATACAGCGGTCTATCGTGCCGGTGGCCGGACTTGAACCGGCACGGGGTTGCCCCCGTCAGATTTTGAGTCTGATGCGTCTGCCATTCCGCCACACCGGCATTTGTGTGGTTCTTGCTCTTGCTCATCACGACAATAAATATATTACCACATATTTTTGCTAATTGCAAGTATAAATTTTATTTTTTTATTCGTTTTGTTAACTGTTTGTTACAATTCACACCAACGCCAGATTTTGCACCAGTTTACGAACATTGGGTGTGAATTGCAACAATTGATGCACACAAAATGCTAAAGTGCAAGCATTTTGGCGCATAATTTCCACTACTTTGGCGTGGGTGTGAAAAGTAACAACTGTTTTTTCTTTTACTGCTCCTTTTCACAAATCGTGAATTTAAGATGCAAAATCCAAAAGGTCTTGCATAGGCAGGAATATCTATCTTGTTTCTGTCGCACACCACAGAAATATCTGACTCTACTACCGTGTCAACATCCTCTGGAGCATCTCCATCCTTTTCAAAAAGTCGGACGGCAAAAGGCGCTGGGTAAACGCGACATCGCTTCCCCTCTAAAAAATTGGCAAGCTGCCTAGAAATCTCCATGCTAATTTCCTGATGCGTACTAGATGGCGCTGCCATTAGAAACGTTTCCCCATTAATAATTTCTATACGTTCCCCCTCATCCCATACAAGGCAATCAGCAAATGTGTATCGTTCTTTTTTTGCTGGGAATGCCATAAATTGTCCCTCCTTACTTCGCCACGGGCTCAAATGGTTCTGCTTTTAACATTTTTGTCAGATACGTTGTCAGCATATCTAATCCTGGCGCATTTTCGCCCCCTCTTGGAATAATAATATCCGCATATTTCTTGGAAGGTTCAACAAATTCCTCATGCATAGGCTTTACTGTTTCACTATACTGTGCCAGAATCGACTCTATACTTCTGCCGCGTTCAAACATATCGCGCTTAATACGGCGCATTAACCGTTCATCTGCGTCCGTATCAACATAAATTTTTATATCCATTAAATCCCTTAACTCGCGGTTTTCCAGTATCAGTATCCCTTCCATAATAATTACTTGTCTTGGCGCAATACACACTGTTTCTTTGGAACGGTTATGATTGCAGTAATCGTAGGTTGGCATCTCAATGGAATGCCCTTTTAACAGCTTACGCACATCCTCTGCCATACGCTCCGACTCAAATGAATCTGGATGGTCATAATTTAACTTGCAACGCTCCTCAAATGGCATTTCATCATGTGCTTTATAATAATTGTCATGGCTGATAACGGCAATATCATTCCCAAAATATTCCTGCAATTTCTTAATAATTGTTGTCTTTCCCGATGCAGAACCACCTGCTACACCCAACACACAAATTTTCCTATGTAATAAATTGTCACTCATATTTCCACCTTTAACTCTGCTTCTTCTTCCGCCTGTTTCTTAAAGTCCTCTATCTGCTCTGGATCGAGCGTGGGCAGATCTCCCAATGACTTTACGCCGAAGGTACGCAGAAATTCTTCCGTCGTTCCAAACAGTAATGGACGCCCTGGCGCTTCCAACCTGCCAAGTTCTTGAATTAAATTAAATTCCAACAGCTTATTCACTGCATGATCGCAGCTTACACCTCTTATTTTCTCCACTTCCAACCTTGTTACGGGCTGTTTGTAGGCAATAATCGAAAGTGTTTCTAATAGCGTATCTGACATTACGTATTTGCGCGGCGCTTTGGCAATTTTAATTAAATATTCATATAACTCTGGTTTTGTACATAATTGATATGAATTTTCCAACTCCATTATGTAAATTCCCCTGTCCTCCTTTGCATAACTGGCATTCATCTTATCAACCAGCACACGAATTTCCTGCTCGTTCCATTCCAACACATGAGCAAGTTTCGATATCTCTACAGATTCTCCCATAGCAAACAGAACCGCTTCAATTACTGCCTTTGCTCTATTCTCTTCCAAAATAAAACACAACCTTTTATTTGTTATTCTAAAATTCCTCTATGCTGCTAAGTTTGAGGTAATCACAATATCCGCAAATGTCCCCTCTTGCTGTATTACAATCAATCCCTGTTTCATCATTTCTAAAATTGCCAGAAAGGTAACAACAATCTCCATCTTACTTCCCTGCCGTTCCAAAAGTTTGCGGAAACTAAAACATTTGTGATTTCTTACATACTCCTCAATATAGCTTTGCTTCTCCTCAAGGTTAATTTCATCCTTCTCTATCGTGCCGAATTGACTCCGAATCGGGTCAATCTTGTACTCCTGCCGCTTGATAACCGACTTAAATATCTCATGAAGCTTCGCCAAATTCATATCGCCAATTAATTCTGCATAGTTAATCGGATAACGATAATCCTGCACCTCTTTGGGCAGCATTGGCTTTTTACACCAGCTTTTCCCTGCGTCCACCTGCTTGTCCCGCAGTTCAAACGCCATATATTTATACATCTTGTACTCTAACAGCTTCTGTACCAGCTCGGCTCTGGGGTCTTCTTCTTCGCCCTCCTCATTGACTTCTTTCGGAAGAAGCATTCTGCATTTGATATCCAGCAGCGTCGCCGCCATCACGAGAAACTCACTCATAATATTCATATCTTCTGTTTCCATATTTTTAATGTAATCAAGATATTGTTCTGTAATTACCACAATCGGAATATCGTAAATATCAATCTTATTTTTCTCAATCAGGTGCAGCAGCAAGTCCAGCGGCCCTTCAAATACTTCCAGCTTTACCGACAAAGCCATGATGTCATTCCCCCAACTTTATAATTGTGCCTGCATTAAATACACTTATCTATTTTACATAAAATCATTGGAAAACGCAACATAAACTAGTGTTTGTTTATTAAACTTTTATAAATTATTATAAAATTACCGTTTGGGTAGCAATTGTACTTCATATAACTCTGCTGGATTAAAAAAACGAAGCGGAAGGGTATGCGATCCCAAACCTCTGCCCAGCAGCATCGCCGCATTTCCTTCATAGAAAACGCCTCCATCATACTTAGGAAACAATGTATAGGAAGGCGCAATTACACCGCCAAGCAGCGGAAGGCGCATAATTCCCCCATGCACATGACCAGAAAGCACCAAATCCGCCCCCCAGCGAGCATAATCTTCAAAATAATCGGGATTATGTGCAATCAGCAGATGACAATAATTTTTCTGCGGCGCACCTATTGTCTGTTTTAAGTATCCGCTTTCCATTTCCTTCTTTTTAAAATGCGCAAAATACTGCAAATCTAGTTCCAATCCTGTTAGCGCTATGCCGTACTCCGGCAAAAGACAGGTATCATTTTCCAAAATCTTTAGATTTTTATGCGCTATCGCCTGCCGGTACTGTTGAAATTTATCGCCAAACCGCTCAGGATGTGTTTTTATTTTCGACTCATGGTTGCCAAGCCCATAATAGATATGATATTCGCGGCTTAATGCCTTCAACAGCGCAACGCCCGCTGTAATATCCTCGCTTGGCGTGGAGGTTATCACGTCACCGGCAACAACAATAAAATCAGGATGTATTTTCCTGATTGCAGCAATCACCTTATTATTTTCCTTTCCATAAACCTTATTATGCAAATCAGAAATCAGCACAAATTTACAAGGCTTTGTTAAATGCGGCAGCGTAAATTTCTCCTGCACCACAACAAAACGATTTCCGTCAATAATGCCAACTGCCAGCAGCACAGCACACAGCAACACTGCGCAAACTAGCACAATATGCGGCACTCCAAAAACTGACATGGCAAACATCCAATCCAACTGCATCAATTTTTATTCCCCCTTCCTTCTTACAGTATCCGTAAATGTTGTACTATACTCACAAACGATTCAATCTCCTTTCTGCAAACTTGCAGAAAGCAATATTGTTTCTGCTATATATTTATAAAAAAATCCTCCAACCACTACATTTTATTACAGGGATGTCGCATTAAGGCATACAGATACAAGATAGTGTATCATTGTACTAAGATTTATACCATATCTGGTATCATCAAAGCTTATTGCGACAGCCCCTATCTGAACTGTTACAATTACATCCCAACCGCACAGATAGAAAAATTTTATAATGCTGAGGGCAAAAGGTCAATTCGTAATATATACTGCTTAACAGTTAAAATTTCCAAGTAACCTGACTACATAACGCCAGCCATATATGTTTAACCAGTTCAGTACGGTAAATTCTGGCGTTATGTAGTATAACTGTTATGAAATTGCATAACAAATAAGTTAAAAATATATCCTAATCAACATTTTAAAGGCCATTTCCAGTTGAAATTGCATAACTCCTTGTTTTAAAATATCCTTTTAACCCCAACATCATAATATAAGTATCTTGTAAATATTATACTAAAAACCGCAATACTACCCGCTTTAAATAATCTATAAAATATGCTTTCTGTACTTCCTGTGTCGTTTTAATGGCAACACTGCCAATTTCTTTTCCACCCAACTTATATAAAATACGTCCTGCCTGTGTGCCAAGCTGTACTGGCGCTGCCAATCCTTCGCTAAATTCATAAGTTTTTTCTATTTGACTAAAATCAGCACCTGTTACATCAAGGTAGCGAAAAGCCCCTTCCGGCGCAATCTCGACCTGATCCATTGTTCCGCCTAAAACTCTTATTGGCATTAGTTTTTCATTATTTTCATCCACATAAAGCTTCGTTATAGCAAAACCATATTCCAACAGACTCCTCGCTTCCGAAAAACGTATCTTAAAATCTGGTGCGCCCATAACCACAGCAATTAAATCAATTCCGTCTTTATTTGCCGTTGCGCTGAAACAATACTTTGCTTGATTGGTAGAGCCTGTTTTCAAGCCTGTTGTCCATTGGTATTGTTTCAAAAGTTTATTGGTGCTTGACAGTGTAAAGTTCTTCGTACCCTGTCTTGTTACATGCGTAATATCCTCCATCCATATCTTTGTATAATTATAAATATCTGGATACTTTGTAATTAATTCCCTAGACATTATCGCCACATCCCGCGCCGTTGTATGGTGCTGAGCATCTGAGGATAGACCGCAGCAGTCAATAAAATGTGTATTGGTCATACCAAGCGCCGCTGCTTTCTCATTCATTAAGTTGACAAACTCCGACTCGCTTCCTGCAATAAATTCCGCCATTGCCACAGATGCATCATTTCCACTCGCCACTGTAATACATTTAATCAACGTGTCAACAGTTTGTATCTCCCCCTCCTCCAAAAACACCTGTGAGCCGCCCATTGACTTTGCATATGCGCTGGTACTCACTTCATCCTCTAGTTTAATCCTCCCCTTTTCAATCGCCTCAAAGGTCAGTATCAATGTCATAATTTTTGTAATACTGGCAGGGCTTCGGATTTCATCGGGATTCTTCTCAAATAATACAGTGCCTGTCGAAGCTTCCATTAAAATTGCAGACGGCGACGCAAGCGCTACCGCAGTTGTACTCGGTGCAGTCTGTACCTCCTCTGCTATTACCACTTCCGACCAAAAAATCGTAAAAACAGCAGTTATCACCAGCCAAGCAATGCATACGTTAATCGTTTTTTTCTGAAACCACATAGAACTGCTCCCGTTCCCTTCTCTCACTTACTATGAAATTTATGCGGTTTTCTTCCTTTATAGAACAAAATGCAGGCCGTTTTGACCTGCATTTTTCATTTATTATCGTCTTACTAATCTACGATACAATTCTTTAATTTCATCCTTCTTTTCTTTAAGATCTTCTTTTGTATCCTCATCCAGCTTTACTGATACCGCAAAATGATATCCAAAATCAACTGCGGCTAGTACCGTAACCAACACAATCGTCTTTATTCCCCATGCTACAGGATACTGATCTACCAGCCCCATAACCTTGTCAAATAAAAACGTGATAATAATAACGGCATATAGCCCCCACGCGAGCGTACTCTCAAGACACAAAACACCTTTGTAATTGCAGAACTTATCATTATAGTCCCACCACACCTCGCCAAAAAGCTTCATCATCAGCTTTGCCACCAGAAATTCAAAAATTGTGGCAAGCGCCGCTCCTACAACGTACAACGCCACAATATTGTTTGCAAGCGGGTGCAGAATTATGTATCCTGCCGTCGCGCCAAACCCGTATATTGGACAAAACGGCCCTGTCATAAAACCCCTGTTTGTAGGTTTTTTATTACAGAAGGACATATAAATTGACTCCACAATCCATCCAATAACACTAAAAAGAAGAAAACATGCTACAAGGTGATAAATGTCATAACCCGCAAGCCGAAAATCTTTCAACCACATCTGAATCACACTCCTCCCATATGACGTATATGATGCTCTTGTTTCCTGCTGCCCTTGTGAAAATTTTCACTTTTGTTTCCTAATAAATAATTAATCAAGCAGCAAACACAATGTTCCTCTGCTTCCCCCACAAGCAATGCTTATGCCCCTGCGTGTATTTATGTACATACATCCATTTACACGCAAAAATCCTTGGCAAAGAGAGCCAAGGATCGCGAGTCATTAATTATATTTACGTTTTCTTGCTGCTTCAGACTTCTTCTTGCGTTTTACGCTCGGCTTCTCATAATGCTCTCTTTTGCGAATCTCCTGCTGAATTCCAGCTTTCGCGCAGCTTCTTTTAAATCTACGTAAAGCGCTATCCAAAGTCTCGTTTTCTTTAACGATTACATTTGACATGCTATCACACCTAACCTCCCTCCAGCCCTATTATCGTGTGCCAGACTGTTCGGGTATACTTAATTGCACATTTACGATTATACCCACTATTTATACATACGTCAACTATTTTTTTAATTTTTATACTTTTTTTATAATTTGTTATTTACTCTGTATCAACAACTCCAAAATTTGACCCTTATCCTTATTATAGTGGTTTCTGTAGAACGCGCTCTATCCGCCTATGCAGGTCTTCCCCATTGAATGGTTTTAATATGTAATCATAAACTCCAAGTTTAGAGCTTTCCACAACGGTTGTCTTTTCTTGTTTTGAGGTCAGCATAATCACAGGAATGTCCCTGCAACTTTCCATTTCACGAATTTGTTTTAATGTTTCAATGCCATCCATCTGTGCCATCTGGATATCAAGCAGAATTAGATCTGGTATTTCCTTTTTCAAGTATTGCAGCGCACGGCTGCCTGAATTAACAGGAATTATCTCGTATTCCCTTTTCAGCTCCTGCTCAATTGTTACAAGGCTGATACTGTTGTCATCAACCGCCAGTATTTTCTTTTTCTCCATCATTTCAATCAATCCCCTTTCTTTTTTATCTTTATGAACAATTAGATTTTCCTTTCTGCACAGCACGTGCTGTCCGCTTATGCAATACGGACTATGCAGAAAATAGAAAATCCTAACGTTTGTCAGCATAACGACTCTATCAGCTTGCGAAGCATATTTTCCGCCGCCTCGTCTTCATATAATTTCAGTTGTCCTTGTATTTCCTTTAGCTTATTTTCGATACCAAACAGCAGTCTGTACTGCATGATATCTTCTATTTTATGCGCACAGTCCTTAGCCCGAAAATTCTCTAAGCTGTCAAGCGCCTCACGCAAAAGCCTAACCAAATCTGCATTTTCAATTTCACCTGCGTCTGTCCGTACCATGTCTGTCTTTTTACATCCCTCAAGATATTCAGAAACATATGCTATCTGTTTCTCATATTCATTAAGCAGTTCTTCCGCATGGCTGTCAACAAATGTTATATCCTCCCTGTCAACGGCCTTTTCCTGATCCCTAGCAATATTAGAAACCTTCATAGCACCCACGTTTGCAGACGCGCTCTTTAACCCATGCACCTCTATTCCATAATTCTTATAATCACCCTTTTCCCTAAGTTCACGAAGAAGACCTATCTTACGCTTCCCATCCAAGCAATATAGATTCAGAAGTTCATGGTAATCCTCAACACTGCCGGAATAGCGCTTGACCACCTCATCTGTATCAATTCCTTCTATAAGGATATTTTGAAATTCCATATTCCTGCTGTCATCCGCTTTCCAGATATCCACCCATGATTCGCTGTTTGTTCTCTTGTCCTGTGGAATCCAGCGCAGCAACGCTTCATGCAACGGTTTTCTGTCAAGCGGCTTTGTAATAAAATCCTGAAACCCATTTCTTAGAAACGTTTCTCTGACCCCCTCCATAGCGTTGGCAGTCAGTGCAATAACCACCGGATACGTCCCATTTTCCCCACATTCGCTTCGAATTATCTGCACTGCTTCTATTCCGTCCATTTCCGGCATCATATGATCCATAAAAATCATATCATAGCGGGTCTTGCAAACGAGCGCTATTGCCGCCTTACCACTGTCTGCCTCGTTAACTTCCATACCATAAGACTGCAGCAGAATCCGTGCGACCTTGCGGTTGACCAAATTGTCGTCTACTACCAACACTTTATAATCCTGTACAATAAATGGTTCAATCTTCTCCTCTTTTTTAACCTCTGCTTCTGGGAGTTCAGACAGGGATCTACTATCTACAATTTTTTGCGGAATTTTCACGATAAATGTAGTACCCTCACCGTACACACTCTCTACTTGGATCGTTCCCTGCATCAGCTCTACCAGATGCTTGGTAATGGAAAGACCCAGCCCGTTTCCTTCCACCATACGGTTTCTTTTGGAATCGACCTGCTTAAAATTTTCAAAAATCTCCTCAATATCTTCTTCTTTAATGCCGCATCCTGTATCTTCTATGCGGAAAGAAAGAATCTCCATATCCTCACTTTCCCCCTGTGTACCAGTAACGGAAAACTTAACATAACCTTCTTTCGTAAATTTCAATGCATTGTTTAATATATTAATCAGTATCTGCTTGATTCTGCCCTCATCACCAAGATACCGGCACGGAATGGACATATCAAACTCACTTTTAAGTAAAAGTCCACGCTGTGATGCCACAATATCCAGCATATTTAGGATTTCATTGGCAAGCGTTTTTACATGGTATTCTACCAGCACCAGTTCCATTTTGCCTGCTTCCACTTTTGATAAATCCAAAATATCATTGATAAGCGCCAGCAGATTGCGGGATGCCGCCTTAATGTCACAAGCATATTCATAAACCTTACGCCCTCTGCTCTCCTCCATAATAATATCGCTTAACCCCACAATTGCATTCATGGGTGTGCGGATTTCGTGTGACATATTGGCAAGAAATGCACTCTTTGCAATATTTGCCTGCTCTGCCTGTTCTCGCACTTTTTTAATTTCTTCTATATAATTTCTCGTTTCTGTAATATCAAAAATAAGTGCGACATATCCCCTGTTTTTCCCATAACGATCTACAATCGGTTCTAAATGTCCCTGATAAAACCTGTTATTTATGGAGAACTCCTCTTTTACATCGCATTCCCTGCAAATCATTTTCTGCGGAAAACCATTCAGTGTTTCTATCCGCCTTCCTACAGAGCGAGAGCCAAGATCCTCAAAAATACGTGCAGCAGCAGGATTATAGCTTGCAATCCGCATTTGTTCATTAAGCGCAATCACACCATCGCTCATACTGTCCAGCAGAATCCATGAAGCAAGACTGCTAAAATCAAAAACCTTTCTACTCCATATCAATATTACAACACTAGAAAGCACCAATCCTAGCACCGCCGGCGTAGGGTCATAACCTTGTGTCAGCTTTAGGATATAGGAACAGAGCGCCGCCACGGGGAGAAATGAAAGTCCTAGAATCAGCCAGCATTTTCTTTCTGCCGCAAGTTCTGGCTTCTTTATGCATGTATGTATCAGGGCATAGATTGTTAACGCATATGGCACAGTCGTCCCAAACACCATAAAAATCCAATAACCCAGTCCATATTGCAAATGCAAATAACCATGTCTTCCTATTGTTTCTATGCTTATCCAATCTATTTTGCGATAGTACCATTGATGAAAATCACAAGTAAAGACAAGAAGAAGAACCAGAATATCCGCCAGCTTCACAAACGTTAAAATTTTTTTTGGTGTTTTTACACGACAATAATTAAATATGAAATGACAGTAACTAATTGTAACTGTAAGTGAACCTAAATATTCTACCTTAACAGCTACAAGCGCTGCCTCTATCGAAGGTGCAGTCATTTCTAAAACATATCCTACATTATGTATTAAAACACCTAGCAGAAAATACTGCATCAGTTTCTGCTCCCGTGAACCATCACCCTTAAGCAGAAGAAATAACGCACACACAATAATACCAATACAAATTAATTCTATTCCAAAAAAAGCTATACTCATAATTTACCATCTCCACATATAAAATAATACCAGTTATTAACGCATTTGTCTACGAAAATACTGGTATTATTTTCAGTGTGAATTTATAACGGTTACAATTCACACTCATGCCAGTTTTTATTAGCTTATAAGTTACTGAGGTGTGAATTATAACAGATTTTGCACACAAAATGCTAAAGGAAAAAGCAAAAGTTTTTAGCAATTTTGCGCATAATCCTTAGTACTTAGGCGTGAATATGAAAAGTAAACACATATGTTACTATCCATAAAAATACTAAAACATCTTCTATAATGCCCAAAACATATACAAATCCCAATAAAATATATTTGCTGCCGTTATAAGCAAAAACGCTGCTGTACTATAATTTAACATTTTTATGGACTTTTTCAGCGAAGTTCTTTTATTTTTCCAGATGCCGTATCCTGCTGTAATACCCATTGTAGCTGCAATTATACCGATTACTGCAAAAATCCATGCATATGTATCTCCCCTTGCGAAAGACGATACGCCTCCCATTGCACCTGCAAGCAGCAATATCGTAGTTACCTGAAGCAAACAGGCAAACGTACTCCACTTAGCAAGGCTGGACATATATTTTTCTACCTTCTTACTAGAGGGTTGTTTCCTTATTTTCTGTGCAAAATCAGAATCGGACTTCAAAAAACCACTTATTCTTATGTATAAAAACCGAATCAACTTTACAAGAAGCATAATCAATGAAAAAATAACTGCTGCTATCCAAAGCAAGAACAACCCTATTTCTAAAATAACCGTATATATCGGAAGTGCAATATCATCGCCATAGCTGTAGGCGATACGTGTAATACCTGTACTGTTGTCTGTTACCCATAAATTATCTTCGTCAACATCACCATTTTTAAACGATAAACTCATACACTTTAATGGCCCTTTGCGCACTGTCCGCGCCGTACGGTAGATACCATCTGGAATCGGCTGCTCTGCGGCATATAAACTCCTCTGGAATTTTCCAAATATCAGTTCCATCATGTCTTTATTATAAATTGTTTCATTTGCCTGATTTGTCATTACAACCGCACCGATTCCATGTACAAGATCCAGCACCAGATAAGACGAACATCCTACTGTATTTCCACCGTGTCCAAAAGTTTGTACACCATACAAAACTGACCAGAATCCGTGACAGTTTAAAGGTATTTTCGTAGTTCCATAGTAAGCAGTCGGCGTAAACAACTCCTGCCATGTATCTTTTTTCTGAAATAAATCACTGTTTTCGTCCAAAAGTGCCTTTGCAAACCGTTCAAAATCCTCCAAGGTCGAAGTACACATCCCCGCTGGATAAAGTGTAATATAATAAAAGCAGTCAGGTATTAATGTTTTATCTTTGGTGTAGCACTGTAGCAGCCTGCGCTGTCCCTGTACAAAGCGATTATCTGATAAATCCATTGCAACCGCACTGTGCTCCATCCCCAACGGCTGAAAAATATTTTGATGCACATAATCATAAAAAGACATACCACTAACCCGTTCCACAATCAATCCGGCAAGCGCTGCGCCCCAGTTAGAATACGCAGTTACCGTTCCTACTGGATAAATCTGTGCAGGCTTATGTGCCGCCAAAGCCTCTTCAAAATCCGCAAACGCATTAACATCCTTTGTCATTAAATCCGGATAAACTTCTTGAAAACCTGCATTGTGATTCATTAAATGCAGCATTGTCACAGGAGTATCATATTTTAAATTCGTTAAAAAATTTTCTGGTAAATATTCCCGAATATCCGCATTAAAATCCAGTTTCCCCTGCTCATAAAGCTGCATTACGCTTACCCACACCAAAAGTTTCGTCGCTGACCCCCATTCAAATACAGCATTTTCGTCTGTAATGATTTGCTTCTCTACATCTATAAAACCGTAGTACTTTCGCAGCAGTTCTTCATCTTGGTTAAATACGGCAACTGCCATTCCTGCTGTTGTATCGTTATGCTCAGCGACAAACTGCGCAATTTCTTCCTCTAAATCTGCGGCATGCACCCCAGAAGGAAGCAAATCCTCTGCTGCCAAAACACTGCACTCCTGCCCTAAAATCAGCAGAAGCGTTATAAAACACATTACAATTTTTAACCTTTTTACCTTTTTCATCATAAAAACTCCCTATAAATCGTATTCTTTGACGTTTGAAATAACTTTTATGCCAAATTATCCTTGTTCAAATCGACCTCTTTATAAAATCCCTATGAAATCGTATCTTTTGACGTCTTGGAATTGTCTTTATTCAAACTATTCTTGTTTAAATTATCTTGATTCAAGTTATCCTGATTCAAATTATTTTGCTGCATTTTACCTATTAGCAGAAATACAATCCCAACACATAATGATATTACAATAATTAAAAACAATAGATTTGCATTCAGCACTTCCCATTCATTTGTACTCAATCCTTTTGAAAAATCCAAGTTTGCCAATCCGGCACCATCAGGTGTTGGCAGCAGTACATTCATTACATCATTGGAAATGCCTAATAAAAATCCCGTTTCAATAATGGTAACACCTGCCTTTATCCATGCATTTCTGCGCAGATAACGAATATTAAAAAGCCATAACCAAACAGCCAGCAAAACATAAGTGGATACAGAAAACGCGATCTGCCAATAGTCCTTTCCTCCATTGACATAGAAACCACATATGATTAATAGCAGATACAGCCAAATACAGTCCCATAGTAATGTAAGCGCGGCTTTGTGGTTTCGCAGCATGGACGGCAAAGGAATGTCCCTTATACTATAAGGAAGAAACACAACCGAAATCCCAAAAATGCAAGAAACCGCAGTTACTCCAAACCAGTCCCCTTTTGTATAGATACAGCATGTTAATAACAACAGCAGCAAAGCAGCCGTTGCACAGCCAACTGTCCAGGTAAACTTTTTTTGGGGCACTACTAAGGGAACTACTAATATCGCCCCCACAAGCAGCATCGCTGTCAGCACAATAAAAAACCAATCCAATGCATGTCCAATCGCGATATTACAAATTAGGCAGATTACAACAGGAATCAACAGCACGCCGGCTGTCGCAATGCCGATTGTAAAGGCTTTTCGATTTTCTTTTTTCTGATAGGTTTTTACAATAGATTCCCGTTCATCAATTAACTGCCGTTCTAATGTAGCATCCTTTATTCGCTCTGCCATTTGTTGACAAGCGCTACACTCCTGTAGATGCTCCTCCACAATTTTCCGGCTTGTTTCGCTGCATACACTGTCCTGATACAACGGGAGCAAATCCCTTACCATATCACATTCATATTTCATCCTTTATTTCTCCTTTCCAAAAACATCTTGAAGCATTAGTTTTGCGCGGTGGTACGTCACCCTCGCCCAATTTTCCGTTTTCCCAAATATCTGACCAATTTCCCGAAATGACAATTCTCCAAATATCCGTAAGGAAAACACTTCTTTATAAGGTTCTTCCAATTGATGCAACGCCATATGTACTGCAAACGCTGCTTCCTTATCCACTACCATTTGCTCAACATTAATATTGGATTCCGCTTCCTCTTCTTTGTATTCTTCCTTTTTCTTTTTCCGCAGTACGTCCATGCACAAATTTTTTGCAATTGCACACAACCAAGTTAATTCCTTGGAATCGCCGCGGAATGTACTTTTCATTGCACGATAAAAAGTTTCCTGCGTCAATTCCTCCGCCAACTGGGCATTCTTTACGATTGTTATAATAAAAGAATACACGTCCATATAGTAGACTTGATACACTTTCTCAATATTGTTCCTGCCCCCCTTGATATGGTTCATAACACCATCATCACCTCGCTTTCACAGATTAGACGCAATAATCGAATTTTTGTTACAAAAAAATTTATATTTTTATAATGAAAAAAGCAGCTTTTACATTTATGTGTAAAAACCGCTGTAAAAAATCCATTCAACCTTGTTTACTGACAACACCGTAAGAACCTTTCTGAACTTAACATTTTATTAGATTTTTACTAGTTTCTTACTAGCTTCATGCTTTTTGCTCCTTGCTTTTAGCTTCTTGCTTTTTTGCCGGCGCATAATCTTTCATTTCTGGAATAGCGCCGCCCGCTACTGCCCAAAAATACAAGCTTGCGACACTACAATAAGGCGAAAGGCGTCTGCGATACTTTTCAAACAGTGTCTTGTCAATACTGCGGTGGTGATAGACCATTCTCATACCGCGCAGAATCGCTAAATCTCCATAGCTGAAAATATTGGGGCGCTGCAAGCAGAACAACAATATCATTTCTGCTGTCCACACACCGACACCCTTTAAAGAGGATAAGGCTGCAATTGCCTCCTCATCGGACATATGTTCTACTTCTGTCAGATTCCATTCACCACGAATAATTTTATCCGCAAAATCTTTAATGTATTCTGCTTTGCGATAAGACATTCCAAGCGACTGCAGTTTGCCAATTTCCATATTGCCAATTGTTTCAGGCGTAATATCGCCAAGAGCATCTTGCAGCCGCTGCCAGATCGTCTGCTGCGCCTTTGTGGAAATCTGCTGTGCTACAATATGATGCACCACTGCCGAAAATAAATCGGTGTCCACGGCACGGTCAATATGCCCAAGCTTGTCAATAACTGCGGCAAGTTTTTTGTCTTTGCTTTTTAAATAGGCAATTTCTTTGTCACCGTATGAAAAGTACATGGTTTGGTTTCCCCCAAATTTTAGTTCTATTTTACTTTACTTAATTTCTCAATACTTCCAAATATTATTTTCTGATAATTGTCCTGTGTAACATCTACAAGATTATATTATATTCCATTCAATTCAATTTCTGAAATATCAATTCTTCAATGCTTTTCAAAATTTCAAAGACGACAGCAAACGCATTCCTTATATTTTCATTTAAACACATGATAATATTCTCATATCCTGTTCATTGGTAGCTATTGATTGCAACAATTACCTGTTTTCCCGTAGATGCAGCAATTATTTGTTCTGTTTTTTACAATTCCCCAGCCTCATACAATTCATTTGCATACCGCACAGACCCCATTGCGTCCTTGGAGTAAAAGTCTGCGCCAATCATATCGGCGTATTCCTGTGTTAGCACTGCGCCGCCGACCATAATTTTACAATCTACGCCGCTTTCACGCAGCAGCTTAATGGTTGCTTCCATATTGACAACAGTTGTTGTCATTAACGCGCTTAGCCCAACCAATTTCACATGATGTTGTTGAACGGTTTCCAATATTTTCTCCGGCGCAACATCTTTTCCAAGATCTATCATATCAAATCCATAATTTTCCAACAGCGTTTTTACAATATTTTTCCCAATATCATGGATATCTCCCTTTACAGTTGCAATAACAATCTTCGCCTTACTCTCACTTTTTCTGCCTTGTTTAGAAAGTGTTTCCTTAATGGCTTCAAAAGATGCCTTCGCCGCATCCGCACTCATTAAAAGCTGCGGAAGGAACATCTTTTTTTCTTCAAAGCCTTTTCCTACCACATCCAAAGCAGGAATCAGCATATCATTAATTATCGTCAATGATTCTATATTCTGATCTAACAACTGTGTTGTTGCTTGATAAGCACTTTCGGAAAGCCCCTTTATAATCGCATCTTCCAACGTAAGTGATTTGTCCTTTGCTGTTGGTGCAACGGCTGCCGTTTTATCCGCTGCCTGCGCACATTGATTGATGTATTCCATACATTGTTCATCCTCACCAATTAAAGCATTAAAGCTATAATATGCCGCCATCATAGGCTCGCTGGAGGGATTGACAATGCCCGCGCTTAATCCATTATGCATTGCCATTGTAAAAAATGCTGTATTAATGCGGCTGCGCTCCGGCAGACCAAATGAAATATTGGATACGCCAAGCACTGTATGCAATCCCATTTCATAGCGGATGCGGCGCAGCGTTTCCAATGTAATATTGGCATTGTCCGCTCCTGTACTAATTGTTAGAACCAGCGCATCCATTACAAGATTTTTCTTGGGAATGCCATAGGCAGCAGCCGTTTTCACGATTTTATCTGCGATGGCAAGGCGTCCTTCCACGGTTTCAGGAATGCCGCTTTCATCAAGACAAAGGCACACTACCACTGCGCCGTATTTTTTTGCAATAGGAAATACGCTTTCCATGGATTCTTTTTTGCCGTTTACGGAATTAAGCATTGGCTTGCCGTTATAACACCGCAGTCCACGCTCCATTGCCACCATATCGGAAGTATCTATTTGCAGCGGCAGATCCATAATCGCTTGAATGCCTGTAACCGCTTCCTCCATAAGCTGCGGCTCGTCAATCTCCGGAAGCCCGACATTGACATCTAAAATCTGTGCGCCTTTTTCCTCCTGCACAAGCCCTTCTTTATAAATATATTCCATATTATGATCACGCAGCGCCTGCTTAAACTTGGATTTTCCGGTCGGGTTAATACGCTCGCCGATAATCAGCGGTTTTCTGGTAAAATAGACCGCATGATTATAAGAGGAAATAACGGTTAAATTTTTATCCGTAATCGGCTGTATTGGCATATTTTGACATAGAGCGACGACTTCACGAATATGTTCCGGTGTAGTACCACAGCAGCCACCTACCACGCTTGCCCCCATCTCAACAAGAATTTTGACACTTTGGGCAAATTCCTTCGGTGCTACATTATAAACCGTTTTTCCATTAATTACAACGGGAAGCCCAGCATTGGGATTTATCACAATCGGAAGTGAACAACAATTTGTCAATTGTGGCAGAAGATTTTTCATCTGCTCTGGCCCTAATCCGCAGTTAAAGCCGATTGCATCAACACCTAGCCCTTCTAGCATTGCCGTCGCGCTTGCCACATCGCCGCCTGTTAGCAGTTTTCCATTTTCATCAAAAATCATCGTTACAATCACCGGAAGACTGCTGTTTTCCTTTGCCGCAAGCACTGCCGCTTTGATTTCATAAGAATCGCTGACCGTTTCAATTAAAATACAGTCTGCGCCCGCTTTCTCTCCTGCAATCACGATTTCCCGAAATGCTTCATACGCCTGTGTAAATGTCAGTTCTCCCAATGGCTTGAGCAGCTTGCCAAGAGAGCCAATATCGAGTGCTGTATACATCGGACGCTCGTTATCATGTAGTTCCTGTCTTACTTCGACAATTGCTTCCTTAGCCAAACGGATTCCGCTGCCTACCAATGATTCTACTGTATATTCTGCCGAATGTGGCATTTCCTTGCACTTATAACAGTTTACGCCGAACGTATTCGCCTTCACAATATTGCAGCCTGCAAGCAGGTACTCTTTGTGTATTTGCCGGATTTTCTCCGGATATAGGATATTCCATGTTTCTGGAATTTCTCCTGCCTGTAGCCCTCTTTCCTGCAAAAGCGTCCCCATACCACCATCAAAAAACAAAATCTCTTTCCCTAATAAATTCCGCATCTGAAACCTCCCCATTTCTTCTCTTTTCCAATATGCCATTTACGGCTGCATAAACACTTCACATTTCCCGAAATGCACAATCCACTTTATTACAACTGGCGCATTTGCCAATATAGCATCCTTGATTATTCTCTGTTATTCCAATAAAAGCTGTTACACTTTTCGTCGGCAGCATAAGCAGACTCTGGGTTAATGTCAATCCTATCCGTTTCGTACATTCAAGTTGTGCGAAAATATCCTTTTGCGTTTCCAACGGCAAATCCCCATAACCTGCACTAAACCGCGGTCGCAGATACAGCCCTTGCTGCGCCGCCTGCTGCCGTATTTGCTCCTGTAACAGATTGCAGCATGCTTCAATACACGCTGCGCCGCATGCCTGCGCTATTGACGCTTTTGCCATATTGATAATTTCATACCGCTGCAGCAGCTTATCCACATTTACGCCGAGTGTTGCTGCCATTAATACTACTTTCGTGCACTGATATAAATTGTCCGCCAAATTTCTGCTCTTAATAACCATTACTGGATTTTCTTGTTTCGCATAATACAGCTTTACCAATCCAATATCCGCACGCTGCTTCTCAAGCTTGTCCACAGTGCTGTCACAATCATATACCTTATAAATAGTTCTTGGCTCCATGCACTGCATAAGTTCTAAAAGAACCTCCTCAACCAGCGCACAGACGGATTTATCAGGCATCTGCCCTTGAATGCCCAAATAGCGATACACCTCCCGCCTATTTACCATTTCATAAACTGCCTTGCTGTCAATTGCTCCCACTGTCTACATGCCTCCGTTTTCTTTACAGATTCTCTATGAAATTTTATCATTCCCGTCAAAACAAGTCAAGGCGAAACCGCAATGGTTCCGCCTTGCATAACTCTATATGTTTTGTATATTAATTCTGTTCCTCACATCCACAAGTTCCTACACCTGAAAATCCTGAGAAATTCCTCGGCTGAATCATATCGTCATTGCAGCCACATCCGTTATTTGGCGGTGCGCAGGGTGGAACAGGCGGGAAAATCGGCTTGCAAGGAGGCGTATTGTCGTTGCGGTCACAATCACAATCCCTGTCGCGGTCACGGTCACGATCTCTATCGCAGCCACAGTTACAGCCGCCATTATTGCAGCCGTTTCCGCAAATACCACACCCATTATTCCTGCTGCCGCAGCAGCACCACAAAAGTAAAATCCATATCCAACTGTTCATCTCTTTAACTCCTCATATATTCATATGATTTTCTAATAACTAATATATGAGAAATGTTAAAAAGTGTTCCGCCTTTTGCAATAATGTTCCCGAATATACGCCATTGTCTGTTCTTCGCCATCACGGGCAAGCTTTCGCAGAAGAAATTCCAGCATTCTGCGTGTGTCTTTGTGCATATACCGTCCTGCGTCACCGGATAAGTAATATTTCAGTGCCATATCGTCTGTATAATTTTTGCCATTATAATTTTTAGAAGCCGCCACACGATCAATAAACATCTCTATTACATACCGTTTGGGCATCTTTGCCGGAATAATTCCCTGACCAGAATGTGCACTGTAATCCATCCAATATTCATAGTGGTGTTTATTGCGTCCTTTGTGGTGCAGCCATGCCGAGGAATATCCTTTGTCCTTGCGTTCTGCGTTGTTCGGACTCTGTGTGCCCTGATAATATTTCGCCCCCACAAGGAACTCACTTGGCATATATTTTGACAAATCATGCAAAAGCCCTTGCCAGTAAAGCCCTACGGAAAAACACCCTTTCATTACCATAATTTTATGATGCGTAATTGTCTTAAAATGTTTCCAAAAATACACAGTTCCAAACTCACCCTCTAACTACAATTTTTATCAATACACATTTTAAACTATATTTCTTTAATTTCTTTAATTACTTTTTCACTAGCTTTTTTTAACTTTTTTTATTAATTATTCTTTGCTGCTTTTGCCGCCTTTTTTACTTTCTCCACTTTAGGAAGCTGTTTTCCCGTTAAGATTGCAATGCTCCTTGGCGGAATATCCACATAACTTGCTGTTTTACCTTTCTCTACAGCAAGCATATTGTCCTTAGTATCCATTACAGGTATCCATTCATAGTTTGCAATTGAAGGCAGTGCAAAACGGTGGCTCTCCCAATGCATATTGTAGGCTATATATATATAATCACCTTCTTTGCCATCTGCACTGTTCCCGCAGTACATTATTGCAATATGGCGGTGGTAACTTTGCAGTTGTGCTTTCCACGCTTCCTCACCATGATATGACAAATCTGGATAGCCATATCCATATTTGTCCAACATCGTCAAACTGGCATTCAAATGAATTATCTTATGTGCTTTGCGAAATTGAATCAACGCTTTCGCAAATTGAAAGGTATCCGCATTTTTATTTAATCCGCGCCAATCAACCCATCCCGTTTCATTGTCTTGACAATAACAATTGTTATTTCCATACTGGCTGTTTCCAAACTCATCTCCCGCCATAATCAGCGGCGTTCCCTGCGCCGTAAAAATAAAACTAAGTGCATTGCGCATCTGTTTCTGTCGAAGCTGATTAATTGCTTTCTTGCGGGAAGCGCCCTCCACACCACAGTTCCAACTGAAATTATAGTCTGTGCCATCTGTATTATTCTCGCCATTTTCCTCATTATGTTTATGATCGTAGGAAACCAAGTCATTTAATGTAAAACCGTAGTAATTCGCAATATAATTCACCACACCACATTTTGGATGATAATTGCGCATATGATACTGGAAATTTTTTAACATATCGCCATCGCCTTTTAAAAATTTGCGAATATCATACATAAATTCATCTCGATAATATCCCAAATTTTTATACAGCGGCTGTTCTCCATTCGGATAAATATCATGCAAATGAAAATCCTCGCACAAAATCTTTGTATTCGCAAACAAAGGTTCTGTTGCAAGCAACGTAACCGGAACACGTACGCCTTTTAAATGCATACCATCAATATGGTACTCTAACACCCAATGCTTCAATATTTCTAAAATATATCCCTGTTTAATATTATCGGGAAAATAGAACTGCATTATCACTTCTATCCCATTTTTGTGCAATTCTCGTACCATTTGTTTAAATTCGTCACAGGGGTTCTCTCCGGCAGCATAGGATGCTTTGGGCGCAAAGTAATATGCCTCCTTAAATCCCCAGTAATTCAGGCGTACTTCACCAGACTCCTCTGCCGATGTGTCACCATCCTCCAAGTCAAGTTTCTCATCAATATGCTGCACTTGATACTCTATTGTCTTTGTTTTTGCTATGGTTTCTGCTGTATTTATCGGCTCACATTCTTCAAATTCGTAAGCTGGCAACAGTTCCAGCGCATTGATACCCAGTTCCTTTAGATAAGGAATTTTCTCCGTAATTCCCAAAAAAGTTCCCTTATGCTTGATTCCAGATGAACGATGTCTTGTAAAACCACGCACATGAAGGCAGTATATAATACTTTCATGATACGGAATATGCAACGGCGAAGTGCCTTGCCAGTCAAATTCACCACAATACAGCCCGCCGCGCAGCATAGGCTCTTTGTGTACGCCGCCGCCCCATTTCTCATTTCCGACAATCCGCTTCGCATACGGGTCAACAAAAACCGATTCCCCTATATAGAAATTATATTCGTAATCCTTTAATTGTAATCCTTCTATAAAAATACACGAAATATTCCCAATACGATGATCTTTGTCAAAAGCAATCCGTCCCTTCTGTTCCACACCTTTGCGATAAAATATAATGCCGCATTCCTCATTGGAATTATTTACCATAGAGAAATTAAATCCACCATCTCGTGCGCATGCGCCAAGAGGATAGGGCTGTCCGTTTCTTATTTTTAATTTTTTCATACACCCTCACAGTATTTGTTTTATTTATGCAATTTTTAAGAAAATCTGTCTATTCCACAATGATAGGCAGGATTACCTGAATTTCATCTCGAATGGTAAAATCGACTTTCCGTTCACAGCGAAATATTTCCTTTGAAAATAGAACTTTTAGCTGCTCATGTTCAAGGTCTTCATTTTCAAAAAAATCATTATACATATTTTTTCCCAAAATCAACAGAACATCTGCTTCCTTATATACATTAACAACTTCTGTCATAAGTTTTGTATCCCCGCGTTCGCCCAACAGGCGAATACCTGGACGTACAGCAACCTTGCACTTATCACACTGCGGTATTCCAGCAGCGTTGATTACATAATCTATCGAAAAACTTTTGCCGCAGCGCGGACAGTGATTCACATACATACTGCCATTTGGCTCGATTAAATTTTGAATCGAAATATCTTTTGGCAGCCCATGAAAATTCTGGCTGACAACGGCAGACAGCTTGCCCTGCTGCTGGAGCTTTAACAACGCATCATAGGCAGGCGTACTTCTTACTTGCATTCCTAGTATTTCTTTTTTATAAAAACGGTAAAACCGTTCCGGCTTAGCATTGAAAAAGCTGGTAGAAAGAATATCCTCCGGACTAACACCATACTCCTCCTCTACACGATACGTTTCTTCGTTTGTGTCAAGGTCATAGCCACCGCCCTCCACAAGCATCTCAATGCCCAAAACGGCAACAATCTTCTTTGCTGCTTGGATTTTCTTCCTGATGTATTGAATAACCCTTTCCTCTGTATTATATTGCATTCTAATCCCTCAAATCCCAATAAATTCCTTTTACACTACAAGTCATTCCTATACAATCTTTCACCTATTAACATCATACTCGCTTTATGCGCAATATGTCAAGGAAATTCAAATATTGTCAAAATAGAAATAAAAATTGGTGTAACAGTTCAGATAACCCATTGAACTGTTACTAAAAATTTACAAAAAATTCAGAATTTTCTTGCTTTATACCAATAATTTAGTTAAGATATATATGTATACAAAATTTTTATAATCCGGGGGACGAAATAAATGGCAACCAAAAACACAAACGGCTATGACGACGAAGAAATGACAGTGGAACTTGAACTTGACGACGGCGAAATTGTCAACTGTGCAGTGATTACAATTCTCACTGTAGAAAACCAAGACTATATTGCGCTGCTTCCGCTTGATGAAAGTGGAGAAAATGAGGACGGTGAAGTATGGTTCTACCGATATGCCGAGGATGAATCTAATCCAAACGCAGAGCCTGACCTTGCTTATATTGACGATGACGAGGAATACGACAAAGTAGCAGATGCCTTTGACGAGTATCTCGACGAACAGGAATATGACGAACTCATTGCTAGTGAAGAAGCAGAACAATAAAACCGCATAATCTATAACAAACAGCGATAAGGAACAAAATAGGAAGGAAAAAATATGTACGATTACGCAAGTGAAAAATCAAGGATACTGGATAAACGGTATACCTGCCCTATCTGCGACAAGCAGATTACTGCGAAAGCAGTAAAATCAAATACTGCGAGATTTCTTGACAGCAAGGCGGATTTACGCCCTATCCACAGCAATATTAACGTAACAAAATATGAAACTGTGTGCTGTCCTAATTGCGGTTACGCTGTCCTAACCAAAAACATTGACAATATCAACCAAATCCAAAGGAAATTAATAAGAGAGAAAATTCAAGCAAATTATAAGCCGCACGAAGAACCCCCTTGTGATTATTACACTACAGAAATGGCTATCAGCCGTATGAAAATGGTTCTTCTATGTACTGTAACAAAAGAAGCCAAAAGCAGTGAAATCGGCGATGTATGCTTAAAATTAAGCTGGCTGTATCAGGACTTAGCGGAAGAAATTGCCGAAGATGACCCTAATGCAGACTCCAAACGGAATTCTTATCTAACAGAAGCAAAAAACGCGGCAATGAACGCCTACAATTATCTGTCAGAAGCGCGGATGCATGAGGTTTCCCCTTTTGCTGGCATGAATGAAACAACACTGGATTATCTGCTGGCAGATTTAGCATATCAAAAAGGCGAATACCAAACTGCAATGCAGTTTTTATCCAATGTTGTCGCTAACAGAAACACCACGCCACGCTTAAAAGATAAAAGTTTAGATTTAAAAGAATTATTATCTGCGAAACTTCATGGAGAGGAAGAAGCATAAAAGATTTATGCTTCACAAGTTATTTCGCCAATAAACCGGGAAGGCAGGAAGTTCCCTGCCTCCTTTTCGTATACATAAAATATAAATAAATGTTCCTTAGCGCGTGTCATCGCCACATAAAACATTCTGCGTTCTTCTTCTAATTCTTTGTCTGTTACTGCCTTTTTGTGGGGCACAACATTTTCATTTACATCAGGCAGTATCACAATTTTCCATTCTAATCCCTTTGATGCATGCATTGTCACAATATTTACTGCATCAAAGTCTTCCTGCTTGTTTTTCTTCGGCAAAACTTTTTCCACCATAGTATCATAATTATAAATATGTTCCAACCATTCCTCCAATGTTTCAAAATCCTTAGCACATGTCTGCAAATCATCAAGTTCTTCTACTACCTGTTCCCACGGTATATTTTTGCTTTGATTTTGCTTCTTTAAGTATTCCTCATAGCCAATACCTTTGCGAATATAGTTTACCGCTGAAAAAGGTGTTAAACGCCGAATAACGTGCAACTGTTCATAAAGCATTACCACATTTTTGCAAACATAGTCTGTGCCTCTATTGTTCTGCAATAATTCTTGCATTTGAAAAGGTTTTGTCGGTACCGTATTGCGCTTAATATAGCGCACAGGACGATTCATAATCCTATAAAAGTCAGAAACCATATCCTGTTTTAGCGCATAATTTATATATGCAACAATGTCTTTTGCAATGGAACTGCCATAAATATTTTTCGGTTTCTCTTTCATAATAAATGGAATATTTGATTTCATTAACTGATTTGCTGTATAGACTGTATGATTATTCGTTCGATAAAGAATTGCAATATCGCTGTACTTCGCATCCTCCTGCTGCATATATTGTTTGATTAGCTCCGTAATATTTAGCGCCTGTTGCTGTTTTGATGGAAACGGCATAATACGAATACTATTCTCTGCTGTGTTATGCGCCTTAATTTCCTTGGAAAACCGTTCTTTATTATGCATTATCAGCCGTCCCGCCGCGTCGACAATATCCCGTTTGCTACGATAATTCTCATTGAGCAGCACCTGCGCAGCATTTGGATAATCATTTTGAAAATGCAGCATTATTTCAGGGCTTGCACCACGGAATCCATAGATAGACTGATCATCATCCCCCACGATAAACAAATTATTCTGCGGTTTCGCCAACAGCCGGACAACTTCATACTGCAGCGGACAAATATCTTGAAATTCATCAATTAAAATATAAGAAAAGCGTTCCTGCCACAATTGCAATGTTTCCTGCCGCTGCATCAATAAGTCACGGCATAAAAGTACCATATCGTCAAAATCAATCAAACGATTTTTGTTCATTAACTGTTTATATGTTTGATAAATATAAATAAACTCTGCCTGCGATACCGTTTCGCTCTTTACTTCCTCTGGGGAAATCCCACTATTTTTTACTTTGCTGATTTCTTCAAGAATACGCTGTATCCTCTCTGTGCTACTGTCTGCCTCCTCGGATTCTTTTTGTTCCTGTGAAGCAATTTCTGGCGGCAATTCCTCAAGCACCCTTGCAAGCAAACGGTACTTATCTGACTCTCGTATTATATTTTCCCCAGAGAAACGATAAGTATAACGTAGAATCTGAAAGAAAACTGCATGAAATGTCCCAAAATTAACTGGATATGCCTTTTCGTTTGTAATCCGAAAAAATCGATCCTGCATTTCCGTTGCCGCAGCTTTCGTAAATGTAATTACCAAAATTTCCTCTGGCTTTACTTGATACACTTCAATCAAATACTTTATCCGCTGTGTAATCACTGTGGTTTTACCAGAGCCAGGGCCTGCTAATACCAGCATTGCCCCCGCTCCATGTGTTATTGCTTTTATTTGTGCTTCGTTAAATTGATTCTTTCCTAAGTTATTTATCATAATCCTAAATTATTCTCCAGTAATGCAATCCCTTTTCTAATTCGTATTAGACTTTCCTCTTTCCCCAAAATCTCCATAATTTCTGTTGCGCCTGCTGGTGTCATCTGCAATCCCGAAACAGCAGTTCGAATAGGCCACATTACATAGCCATTTTTTACACCTTTATCGGACACATACGTTAAAAGCAATTGATATAGTGCATCATTGCTGTAATCCTCTTGTGCTTCCAGCATCGGCAATACGTCTTTTAACACTTGTAAAGAAGATTCCTCTGTTGTTTTCATTTTCTTATGTGTATACATTGCGGTATCATACTCTGGTAGCGTATCAAAAAATCCAATTAAATCCGAAATGTCGGGAAATACCTCTATCCTTGTCTTTACCATCTCAGCTATTTTTCGATAATCAAATTCCCTGCTTAACGCCTTTTTAATATAAGGCAGCGCCATTTCATAGAACTTTTCAAAATCCATTGCCTTAATATATTCGCCATTCATCCACTTTAATTTCACAATATCAAACACCGCTGGCGACTTACTGATTCTATGATAATCAAATTCCTTGATTAATTCGTCAAGCGAAAAGATTTCTTGATTGTTCTCCGGACTCCAGCCCAACAGCGCAATATAATTTACGACTGCTTCCGACAAAAATCCACGATTGATTAAATCCTCAAATGAAGAATGCCCACTACGCTTTGCCAGCTTCTTATGGTTCTCATCTGTAATTAATGGCAAATGCACATAAACTGGAACTTCCCATCCAAAAGCTTCATAAAGCCTTGTATATTTCGGTGCAGAAGACAAATACTCATTACCGCGCACTACATGTGTAATATTCATGGTATGATCATCCACAACATTTGCAAAATTATATGTTGGATATCCGTCAGATTTTATTAAAATCATATCATCCAACTCTGCATTTTCCACTGTAATATCACCATACAACTCATCATGAAATGTTGTTGTACCAGTCTGTGGATTATTCTGACGAATTACAAAAGGTTTGCCTGCCTTTAAGTTCTCCTCAACTTCTTCCTTGGACAAAGACAGACAATGCTTATCATACAGTGTAATTTCCTTTCCCTCGACAACTTCTGTCTTTAAACTATCAAGACGCTCCTTATCACAGAAACAGTAATATGCTTCACCTTTGTCAATCAACTCTTTTGCGTATTTCATATAAATACCTGTTTTCATACGCTCACTCTGCACATAAGGGCCTACACCGCCATCTTTATCAGGGCCTTCGTCATGTACAATCCCTGCTTTCGCCAGTGTACTGTTAATAATGTCTACCGCGCCCTCCACATAACGTTCCTGATCAGTGTCCTCAATACGCAGCATAAAAGTACCACCGTCATGTTTTGCAATTAAAAACTCATACAGCGCCGACCGCAGATTTCCTACATGCATCTTTCCAGTAGGACTTGGCGCAAATCTGCATCTAACTTTTTCCATAATAGTATCTCCTCCTAAATTTTATTATTTCCGTCCAACAATATCTTCCCCCAATTTCGGGCAGTCGGCAAATATATTATCTTCCAATTCTATTTCTTTGTCCGGAAGATTGATTGACTCTAAATTCGGATTGTTGGAAAATGCTCTGCTCCCAATAAAGGCAATGCTTTCCGGCAGAATAACCTTTTTCAGCAAACGGCAGGAATTAAATGCATATTCTCCGATATCCGTAACCCCCTCTGGAATTTCTACCTTTTCCAGCGAAGCGCACCCAGAAAAGGTTTCCGGCGCAATCTCTGTTACGCCGCTGGGAATGCTGATAGAGCGCAGTTTTTTGCACCCCGAAAAAGCCTCTGCGCCGATTTCTGTTACGCTGTCTGGAATGATAACGGAGGTTAAATAAACCGCATAAAGAAATGCGCAGTCACCAATACAAGTTACTGGCTCTTCCTGATAAACAGACGGAATTTCAACGCTTGTAACTGCTGCGTCCTCCTTTGCCGTGTATTCTGTAAGTGTATAGCCGATTTCATTTTCTTCAAATTGAAACATATTTTTCCCTCTTGCTTTCTGTTTTTATCAGATTATTTTATCGAGTGATTACCTGATTCTTTCCATTTTTCTTGGCAGTATAAAGTGCCACATCCACACGTGTACAAAGCGTATCAATTGTATCTTCCTCTTTTGCCTGTGTTACGCCAAGACTGATAGTCTGCGGTCTTACAGATGGGAAATTCGTGTTAGCAAAACATCTCCGAATTAAATCTGCAATAAACGATGCCGATGAAACATCGGTATCATGCAGCAGCATCATAAACTCCTCTCCGCCCCATCTTCCTGATGAAACCTTTTGCATATAAGCAGTCTGCTCATTACGCAGAATATCTGCCAATCCAACAATAACCGTATCGCCTTCTTGATGCCCATAAGTATCATTTACCTGCTTAAAATTGTCAATATCCAACATGATAAGACAAAAACGTTCCTTTTTGATATTCGCAAGTGCATCTTCGATTTGTGCCTGAATCTCTCTGCGGTTATAAAGCCCCGTCAACCCGTCTATAATCGCTGCTGTTTTTAACTTTTCATTGGCAAGCTCTAACTGTTGATTGATTTCTTCCAGCTCTAATGATGTCACACTAATAAATGTAGCCAAACGGGATACCAGTGGAACTTTTGACATGATAATTTCATCCGACGAAACAGCCGATGACACCGATGCTTTTTTCTCTCCCTCGCGCATTGCAGCAATTACAAGCGTTACATTGTGCTGGTTTAAATTGCCGTTTGTGCGCAAAAACTCCCCATGTGAAAAAAATCCACAAGAAGGAGAAATTTCCTTGAACGGCTGAATCTCATACGTTGGCTCCTTTGATGTCCAAAAAGTACGTCTTGCTGCGCAGGAAAAAATATGTAACAAATCGGGCTGAAATTCTGCTATCTTTTTGCTGTCATGTCGAATACTATCAACAATCGTTCCCGGATCACCATAGGAAATCCGCACCACAGAACCAACATCAATATCCGATGTCACGGTAATAGAACCATCTGCATTACTTGCCACGGGAGTACGCAGAATGGTTGTATCATTATGTTCATAAAATAGCGGAAATTCCAGCGTATTGTAGAAAAAGTTTTCATCATTTTTTATATTCAAATATTTATGATACACATCATATGCTGGGATTCCATCCAACTCCTGCAAAACAGATCCCTTAGATTTTGTAACATGAAACTTCCTTCCGAGGGGTTTCCAACCTGTAACCTTAATGGAATCCACATAAAAATCATCTCCGCCATAAAACATAACAATAATTGATTTCTCCGAAAAACCGGCTGCTTTAGAAAATACGCAAGATGCATCGCTTGTAATATCATCACTGCATGCAACACCGCCAAAAATCTGGATATCCTGCCGCACATTCTTTAACCCTTCGCAGAACTGTGTCGAAGACTGCTCTGGAATGGTAAAAAACATCTCCATCGCTTTCACCCAAGGATTGCTCTCGGTTTCTTTTACAATGGTTTTCGTAATATCATCTACCGATTGCTTCGATAAATCATATTGATAAAGCTGAACCTGCGTTGATGGCAGTTCAAAAACCGTGCAAACAATTGTAATACGTCCGGAAAGCTGACAGTCAATAATATTTCCACTTGTGGAACAGCCCATATACAGTGTATCCGGAAACATCTTTTCGATTATATCGCACACCTCTCGAATACGTTCTGGTTCTAACTCCTCCGAATAAATTTGAAATATCTTTTTTGCACCGTTGCCAGAATCACACCATTCTTTAAATTCCGAAAGTTTTTTATTCAATGTTTCCGAATCGCTATAGTCAAATTGAAACTGTTTCATAATAAGTTCCCTTCCTCCTCGTTATTATATCACGGCTTTTCTATCATAATTTTTTACGAAGTCCATCCAAAAGTACATTTTATACTTCATTGTAGTTCGCCTTATTCCGGCTGCCGCATTGTATGTTCAGGCAATTTCTTCTCAGAAGACGCCTTAAAGCCCAACAAATCCTTTGTCGCCGTTGGTATCGCAATATTCGTTCCTGCACCTGCTACACAGCCGCCAGGACATGCCATGCCTTCAATTAAACAGCCTGTTTTCTTCCCCGCTTTAGCAAGCATCAACATTTTTTTGCATTCCGACAAACTCTCTGCATGTTCAATATGAATTTCCGTATCTGGATAATACTCTTTAATACATGCCTCAATCGCGCTGGCAACACCACCAGCAACACCATATCCACGTCCTGCTGCCGTTGCGTCATTCATAGCATCCATTGCTTCAATTTCGTCCAACAAAATCCCTTTCGCCTCAAACATCCCGACAAGCTCCTCAAATGTAATCACAAAATCTACATCCGAGCGCACAGTTCTGCGGCTTGCCTCAAGTTTCTTGCTTGCACAAGGGCCTATAAATACCACGCTTGCATCTGGATGATCTTTTTTAATCACCCTTGCCGTTGCAACCATTGGTGTTAAAGCATTGCTAATTTTATCCAATGTTTCCGGGAAAAATTTCTTTGCAAGCATTGACCACGATGGGCAACAGGAAGTCAATAAAAACGGCACCTCTCCTGTTGCAACCTCTTTCACATAATGCTCAGCTTCCGTCATCGCCCCCATATCTGCACCAATAGCCGTTTCATAAACATCATAAAAACCTAACTTTTTCAGAGCAGTTTTTAACATATCTGGAGTTACTTTTGGGCCGAATTGCCCTACAAATGCTGGCGCTACTTGTGCGATAATTTTCCTATTAGACTGCATTGCACGAATAAGCTGGAATATCTGCGACTTGTCCGCAATTGCACCAAAGGGACAGCTTACCATACACTGACCACAGGAAACACATTTCTCATTGTCAATCACAGCCCTTCCGTGGCTGTCAGAACCAATCGCATTGACACCACAATGTGCAACACAAGGTCTTTGCTGGTGGGAAATTGCATCATAAGGGCAGACCGTCTTGCACTTTCCACATTTAATACACTTTTCCTGATCAATAACAGAACATCCATTTACCATTGTAATAGCGCCTCTTGGGCACACTTCATTACAAGGATGTGCCAAACATCCCATACATTTGTTTGTTACCTCATATCTATTTTCCGGACAGGCATTGCACGCAGATGAAATTACTTGCATTAAAGGCGGCTCATAATATTTCTCATCAATGTTGCTTTCTTCTACTCCTTGGCTTACCGGAACTGGTTCATCTTCCGGACGCAGCGACATTCCCATTGCAAGGCGTGTTCGTTCTCTGACAATCTCCCGCTCTCGATAAATATTGTCCCAATAAGGAGAATTTTCTGCATCCACCAATTTATAAGGAAGCGCCTCCATATCATCTATCAGGTTGGTAGAGTTGTAAGCCATATTCGCTACTTCCCTGAAAATCGCACGTCTGGTTTTACGCACCTGTGTATCAATTCCTCTCATAAAAAAACCTCATTTCATTTTGATTTTAATTTGACTGTGATTACTCCTATTATACAGCCCTAGACCAGCGTTTGTAAACATAAAGTTCTGAAAAAGGGCTTGAAACGTCAAAAAAAGGTTACAATTCACACTCATGCCAAAGCATGAGAATTATGTGCCAAAATGCGTTCCAGCGGAAAACGATAAATCTTAACGTTCGTCAGTATTGTGCTCTCTCTTCATATATTTACTTTATATAAAAGTTCATTAAACAGCAATTACAATAAATTTTACCTTTTTTATCCTAAACCGAACCTCTACTCTCCGAAAATCGTTTATAAAGATTAGCATGGTCTGAAATACATTTCCATCTGTCGTAAGCATTAACAGTTACACAAATATATTTTCCACCATTTTCACTCACTCCATAGCTTACTGCACAATTGCCTGATTCCTTTACATAACCTGTCTTACCACAAAGGACTTCACCGTCCCATTCTTTATCTTCAATACGCCGCAAAAACCAATTAGATATCAAAAGCCCCTCTGGGTGCTGTTCTGTGATAGAAGTCGTATAGGTACGGGCAGACAGGACTTCACGGCAAAGCGGATTTTCAATAGCAGCTCTCATTATCACTGCTAAGTCATAAAGCGTGCAATAATGATTGGCATCATAAATTCCGACGCAATTTGTAAAATGTGCTGTTTCAGACAATCCCAGTTCGTCCAGCTTTTGATTCATTAACGTCACAAATTCTTCCTGCGATCCTGCCACATAATAAGCCAATCCCAAAGCAGCATCTGCACCAGACGGCAAAACTGTGCCATACAACAAGTCCTTTACTGTTACACTTTCGCCTTTTTCAAATCCAACACCACTGCAGTCGTTTACAAAGCAATAATCCAAAATTTCTCCTGTAATCTGGAATGTGTCGTCAAGATTTCCCATATGTTCTACCGCAACAAGCAATGTCAAAACTTTTGTCATTGATGCCGGAACTATGCGGCTTTTCTCATCCTTACCTGCTAGTATCATTCCGCTTTCAATATCTACCAAAATAGCGTTGTTGCTGACAACTTCATCACCTAATGCAACTATATTTTCTGCAGCAGTATATTGATACGTTTTATTTTGAACATTGATATTATCCATTACGCCTGCTGGCTTCGGAATCTTTACCAACATTGAAATGGTATGCATAGATTGGCTTAGTGCATTATTTTCTTTTGTTTTTTCATTTTGTATTTTTGTATCTTGTATTTCTTGTGTTTTTATATGATTATCTTCGTAATTTTCTTCTGTAATATTTTCCAAAGATTCTACTTCGCTTTGTATTGGTTCTGTTTGTGCCTTCACTACAAAATCTTGACTATTATCGAGTAGAGAACCATTCTCTGTGGTAGCTTTGTGTTTTCCAACATCTTTTATTTTAATCGCTGTTAATGACATTGTAGCAACTGCAATCAATACAATACCAATTTTAAATGCCTTACGAAAGAATTCTTGTTTTTTCTTTTCACGTTTCATTTCCGCTTTCCGCTGCGCCCACCGTGCTTGACGCAGTTCTTCATTTTCAAGCTGATTTTCCATTTATATAAACTCTCCTATTTCTATACTCCGGCAATTATGCTTATAAACAAAAAATTTAACTACAGTTCCGCTTTGCTAAACTGCAATATATCACGACGTATCCAAATACTTTATGGTGTCGTTGTGTAATTCTCTAACGATGTACAAAAATGCCCCACTAAACAGTGAGGCACAAAATTTGTATCCCAGCCATTTATTCATCGCTTGCTGGGGAGCGAAAATATTTGTATCTGCACCTTTTCTATCCATGTCGATATGCAGTTTCGACAGAAGAAAAATAAGAAAAACTGCTTTCCAATTCCTTCATTCTTATTATACAAATTCCTTCATAAATATCTATTGACATTTTTTACAAAAATCTGCTTATATTTATTTTTACCTTTGAAAAATCTTTTATTTTAAAATCTTTTTCTTTAGAATCTATTTTTTTAGAATCTTCTTAAAAACTTTTTCTTTAGAATCTTTTTCTTTAGAATCTTTTTCTTAAAATCTTTTTCTTTAGAATCTTTTATTTCATAAACTGCTCATAATCATACACTGCGCGCAGCAGTTCTCCTACGCTCCATGCCTGTGCAAAACATCCGCGTGAAACAGTCGGAGTATCACCGTCATAGATTTCAGCAATCTGCGCGATACAGCCCTCTTTCAACCACAGTTTCAAGTTTTCAAATCCGTCCTCTAATTCTTTCTGCATCTGTTTATAAGCCATTGATTGGGTATCCTGTGATTTTTTCATCAAGCGGATACACGCCCTATAATATGCGCCTAGTGGGAATGCCCATACAGTACCTTGATGATATGCTCTGTCACGTTTTTCCATTTCACCAATATAGATTCCATGAAAATCTTTATCCTTTTTTGACAGAGTGCGCAATCCAATTGTAGTATACAGTTCCTTGCGTACTTTTTGTATTACAAGTTCTTCTTTTTCTGCTGAAAGCATCGTAAACGGCATAGAAAGTGCCCAAATCTGATTACAGCGTATTTGATTTTCGTCACTGCCGCCGCTTAATACATCTTTTAAGCATTGTTCTTCGAGATTCCAAAATTTCTCTGTAAACGAAGCTTGCACTTTTTCAGCAAGTTCGCCGTAACTTGGCTTTCCTGTCAGCTTTTCCATAATTCTAAGTGCACTATACCAATATGCATTGATTTCCACGGGCTTTCCATGACGCGGCGTAGGGAGAAAATCTCCTACTCTGACATCCATCCACGTAAGCTGCTCCAATTCTGCACCTGCCATAATTAAGCCATCACTGTCCATTTGAATGTGAAAATCCGTGCCTTTTTGATAATTCTCCACAATCTGTTCCAATACAGGCACAATTTCTGCTTGAAAATCATAGTCATTGGCATATTCCATATATTCATAGACTGCATTAATAAATAACAAAGGCGCATCCGCGGAATTGTACATCGGATTGGCATCCCCCTCTGGAAATAGATTGGGAAGTAAACCATTTTTAACGTATTTTGCAAACGTACGCAAGATACTCTTGCAATCAGTAAAACGCCTTGTTACCATTGTTGTTCCAGCAAGCGCAATCATTGTATCTCTACCCCAATCTTCAAAAAATGGATAGCCGGCAATAATGCTTTTTCCATTAGTTGAATCACGGTTTACTACATAAGCATCTGCGCTTAATACAAGCTGTTTTCCAAGTTCCGAAGTAACAGCAGCTTGGCGCAGAAGCATTTCTTTATACATTTTTACTTTGTCAAGCAATGTATTATAAATATCCTCTGTATAGGGAATCGGCTGGGTACTAAATACCATACTTCCGCAATACTTATTCGAAGTACCATTTTGCTTAAAATCAAAAACGATACTATGATTCATATAGGCATCTCCATACGCTTCACGTCCATCCCGCTCGTCCTGAGAAAAATACATTTCACCGAACAAATGTCCTTCCTGCTGCAAAACCTCTGCATTTGTCGATAAATAAACCGTATATTCATTGGCAATTATTTTATGACACTCCTGTCGGTTATTGGAATGTTCAAATAAAATCGTCTGCTTCTTGTCAAAGATAGCATTTTTTGCTGAAAAACGAAGCAATGGCGTTACTTCCAACCGAACCTGTCTACCCTCAATATTTTCTACTTCATATTTGATAGCAACTGTATTTTCTCCGTGCGGCATCAAAATAGTTTTACGTAGTACAACGCCTCCTGCTAGGAATTTCCACTGCAGCGACTCTCTGTCAAAATCATTATGGACAAATTCCTGCAAATATTGAAAACCTTGATAATCCTCGCCGGATTTCATACGCTGTGATGTAAGAATATAATCTGTTTTATCCACTACTAATTTTTCAAATACATTTGTAATCAAATGCCAGCGTACATTCGGTGCTTTCTTGGCTGCCATTAAAAGTGCCTGATCGCCGCGCGCCGCCGATCCAATTATTGAGAGTCCGCTGTAACCGCCTAGGCCATTTGTTAATAAGTAACAATCTTTCTCTCCTTGTTCTATTGTCTGCCAATCTTCTTGATGAAATGTAAATTCCATTGTAATCGTCCTCCGCCTTATCTTGCCACAAATTTAAAATTATAATCCTATATTCCCCATGCTAAACCACCTTATAATTGGCAAGGATTATACCAGTTATTGTAAACATTTGTTCTTTTAGTATATCTTATATCTATATTAATGTCAACATATTTTTATTATTCCCAAAATAATTTCCTTACACGAAAATCAAATAGGATGTGTAACGTAATGTCTTGAAGCTTCTTTTCACAGATTATTTACACTATTACTCGCATAACATCAAAAATTGTGATAACATACCAATAAGGAATTCGTTTTCTCGCAAAAACTCCTTAATAAAAATATAAAGCAAAAATCATTATCAATTAACGATTACAAACGAAAGGGACATTTCAATGAAAAACCTTAAAAACACAAATATTTTAGCAATAATACTATCTTGCAGTACAACAATTGTGTTGGCATGTATTATATTGGCATATCTCTTTAAATTAAACTCTACAAGCTTACAAAATTTTACAGAACTTTCAAATAATATAAATAGAAATCAGATACAAGAATCCGTATCTAACAAATTGTTAACAAAAGCCTCCTTATCCTATGCGTCCTTGATCCAAAAACTTTTATCTAATAAATCTTTATTAAAAGAAAAACAACCATCCAAGAAAAATGCTACTGCTTTTCCGAATAAAGACTTAGATAATAGTTACTTAACGCCTCTTGCAGACAACGAAAAACTTTTTCGCCAGAGTGAATACTGCCAAAATTTAAGTAATACCGAAATAACCACTTTTTTTCAAATACTTTGCAACAATAATGTTTTTGAAAACGAAACACGAAAACTCAAACGCCTTATTATAGACGACTTTGACGGAAACGGGCAAAAGGATATGATCGCAATTGTACAAAAACCGAGAACGTTTTATGGGGAAGGACGTATTTACATTTATATGAATAACGATATTCCTTATTATTTTTATAATGACTTTTTCCCCTATGATAATGTTGCTCATATTTTTTGGAATGATCTGGACAGTGATGGTAATATTGAAATCGTGTTTGAAGCAAACGGCACAGGCAACGGCGGCACAGGCGACTGGTATCAATTAATATTACGATATAAAAATCACACTATGCAACGAATGACTTTGCCTTGCGATGATAAAGAGCATTCAGATAACGAATATGGACTTTTTGTTAATATAACACAAAAACCACAGGAAAATACTTATAACGCATACTGTCCTTATATTAATGAAACAATCACTTTTCATGCAGATTTTTATTACCCATATAGAGAAGGATACGGCGGATCAAACTGCAGAGGATTTTATAATCTGCAATACATTGAATATAATGGCAAACCAGCAATAGAGGCATGGGAATACCTATGTGGCGAAGGAGGAATCTCACATTCTGTAGGAATTGCCAAATTTATTATTACATGGAATCAAGACGGCTCCAGCCATATTGCCGATTGGCGGATAGATCCTTGGGAGTAAATATTTGAGGACTGTCAAAAATTACATTTCCTGACATTTTCCAGCAATTATTTGCTGCTATTTCTGTATTATTCCATATTCACGGTATTCGAATAATATTTTAAGGGATGATAAAAAAGTGGGGCTGTCGCAATAAGTTTTGATTATACAAGATATGGTATAAAATGTGGTACAGTATTATAATATCTTGTATATGTTTTCCTTAATGCGACAGCCCCTTGATTTTACTGAATAAATTATAATTACTCAATAATAGTAGCAACCCTACCATACGACCACCCTCACGAGCTCTCGGAAATGAAATCTAAATGTTTTTCTTTAGTTTTCCTGCTTGTTTTTCTTTATATTATCCAGTTTATCTCTATATTTTTACTGTTTTGAAAAATTTTAGAGCCAAAATAGAGCCATTAGCAAAATACCCATTTTCTCCTTATCCAACCATATTACATGGTGCTAGCACCATGTATAAATAACATTAACAAGGAAAATATCAATTTGTTGTCCTCCACCACTCTAATCAACAAACTGGAATTTCGCATCTCTATAATTCATCTTCTGAGTGGATGTCTAACCCA
>CBCOYO010000003.1:676-57444 GCA_965114465.1 uncultured Lachnospiraceae bacterium | reverse complement strand
AATACGCATCGCTATTTTACAACGAAAGATAAGAAGCGTATGTATTTAGAACCAACTGCAATGGGATTTCGGGATATGAAACAAAAAAACGGTTAGAACTAAAACTCTCTGATTCGCAGGGTGTGCAGATAGTAAGTCATCGTACAGTAACCATAACAGCCAAAGAAACCATTGGGTTAAAAGGCGGCAATATCCTGTTCAAAGCACCAAAAGAACTCTCTTTAGTAAAAAGGGGATATATTAATATGAGCGAATCTATGGAAACGGGCGGATTTGGGAAAAATCCTGCGATAGATAAAATCAACCATCTAAATTCCATTTCAAGCCGTATGAATGCGGTAAGCGAATTGGAAAAAAAGGTTTTTGAGCCAATTCAGCCAAAGTAGAAAGTGGTGCTGCAAAAAAGAAAAGAAATCGCAGATAAATTTCAGATAAGTTTTAAGAAGAAGGGAGAAAAACAAAAGTATGAACCAATTCTGCGCAGAGGAGAGCGAAAGCTGTCTACAGAACAGTATCCAGTTCGTTTCAGTGAATCTGGACAAGATCGGTTTGCAATTAGAACTGCCGGAGGGGTTTTTCCAGATGGAAGAAGACAAACAGCACAGATTTTACCCACGAAAGGGACGACCGGAAATAATCTTGGAGAACAGCGATGGCGTACAGATACAACATCATGCGCCAAAATGCTAAAAGCTTTTGCTTTTTTACATTAGCGTATTGTGTGCATGAATTGTTGCAATTCACACCGAATGTTCGTAAATTGTTGCAAAATTTGGCGTTGGTGTGAATCTATGTCATTAACTTAAGCCTTCTGCCCCCTGATTAGCATTAGAAAATGTCTGGCAATTCAAGGTTTTGTACAACCGAGTTTCGGTCAGAAATGCCTTAAGTTAATGACATTGGGTGTGAATTGTAACAGTATTTTCATCTGTTCTTAATTCCCAAAATAAAAACTCCTTGACAATTAAAGAAAGTATGTTTATAATTACAAAATGCAAACGATTTGCAAAAGTGAGTAGGAATTTTACACAGTTATATAGAGGCTGATAGGTATTTCTTGACTTTACACGAAACGAATACAAGATTACTATAAAATATTATAGGGGCTGTCGCAATAAGAAAAACGTATACAAGATAGTCTAACATCATGTTGCGATTTATACTATATCTTGTAAAATCAAAGCTTATTGCGACAGCCCCATGCGCCGACTGTATGCCTTAAAGCGACTATATTCCTTATGCGATCGTATGCATTAATTATAGCAAATGGTAAATACTTTTGTCGTTTACGATATGGTCTGCGCTGCATGGGAGGAAAAAATTTGATATTTAAGCGATATAAACATAAAAGTAAATTCGTTGCAGTTATAGATGCATTGCAGCCTGCTCAGATTATCATATGCATTGTAGCAATCAGCGTTGTGCTGCTTGCAGGCTGCGGCAATAGAAATCGAACGAGTGTATTTGCAGATGACGGGAAGCTTCATATTGTATGTACAACATTTCCGCAATATGACTGGGTGCGCGCGCTGACAGCCGGTGCGGAAGAATATTTGGAATTGGTCTTATTAACAGAAGGCGGCGATCTGCATAATTTCCAGCCATCTGCTATGGATATTGCGCAAGTTTCGGACTGCGATTTGCTAATTTATGTCGGTGGTGAGTCCGATTTATGGGTGCAGGATGCGTTGCGAGAGTCGGTAAATACAGATATGCATATTTTCAATATGATGGAAAGAATCGAAGATTCTTTGAAAGAGGAGGAGCATATAGAAGGGGTACAGGGACATTCGCATCAGGAATCCGAGCATCATCATAACGAAGGTGCAGAGGGGCATGGATATGATGAGCACGTTTGGCTTTCCTTGCGCAATACAGAACGTCTTGTAGCAGAAATTTGCACGGAATTGGAACAGCTAGACACAGAAAATGCACCACTGTATCGAGCAAATTGTAATGCATATTTAACAGAGCTGCAAACGCTTGACAATGCCTATAGCAGTTTATTTGCGACATCGGATTTAGGACAAGAAACGTCATTGTTTTCAAATGAAGAAACAACGTTACCTACGGATTCTATGGCTTGTACACTGTTATTTGCGGATAGGTATCCGTTCCGCTATCTGGCGGAAGACTATGGTTTGCAGTGTTTTGCGGCATTTGATGGGTGTAGTGCAGAAACAGAAGCTAGTTTTCAGACCGTGGTATTTTTAGTGAAAAAGCTAGAGGAATTAGGACTTAACACAGTTTTTGTAATAGACGGATCTGACAAGCGGCTTGCACAGGTTGTTATTGAAAATACAAAAAGTAAAGACCAACAGATTGCCGTTTTAAATTCTATGCAGTCCGTTACAAAGCAAGAGATTGCAGACGGTATAACGTATCTTTCTATTATGAAAGAAAATTTGCAGGTGCTGAAAAACTGTTATGTGGGGTTGTCGCAATAAGCTTTGATTATATAAGATATAGTGCAAAATACAATACAGCATTACGATATCTTATATCTGTTTTCCTTAATGCGACAGCCCCTTGTGGGTCGGTATTATTGGCAAATTTATGTGCTCGCTAGTATAAATTACGAAATGCGGTGGCGAATCGTAGGAGGCTGCAAGTTGGACTAGCATAGGTAATAGTTGGAAATTTGTTAAATGTGGCGGTGTGTTTGTAGGAAGTGGGATTCCGTTTGGTATGGTTAAACGGGATAAATGCTGTGCGTAGCAATCTTTGGGGAAAAGGGGAGTGACTTGAGATGGCATATATTAATTGCGAAGATCTTGTGCTTGGGTATGAGGGAACAGTGGTTGCGGAGCATATCTGTTTTTCGGTAAATCAGGGCGACTATCTGTGTATTGTAGGTGAAAACGGCGCAGGGAAAAGTACATTAATGAAAACACTGTTGGGGCTGACACCTTTAATGGGCGGAAATATTGTAATCGGCGATGGACTGAAAGCACATGGAATTGGCTATCTTCCACAGCAGACGTTTGTACAAAAAGATTTTCCGGCGTCTGTATGGGAAATCGTATTGTCAGGAACACTTTCGCAGTGTGCCAGACGTCCTTTTTATGGAAAAGAGCAAAAGCGTCTTGCCGAGAAAAATATGCGCCGCATGGATATATGGGATATAAAAAAAGAATGTTATCGCAATCTTTCCGGAGGTCAGCAGCAGCGGGTACTTTTGGCGCGTGCCCTTTGTGCGTCTGCAAGCCTTTTGGTGCTGGATGAGCCGGTTACAGGACTTGATCCAAAAGTGACAGTGGAATTTTATCAGTTAATTCAGAAACTCAATCAGGAAGGACTTACCATTATTATGGTGTCACATGATATTCATGCAGCACTGCGATATGCAAGTCATATTCTACATATTGAGAAAGAAAAGTCTTTTATTGGAACGACAAAGCAATACCAGCAGAGCGATTTTTGGAAAGAACTTGGAGGTGGAATAAAGTAATGGGTACAGGAAACATTTTAGAAACGATTCAATTTTATCTCTCGTATCCGTTTGTGCGGTATGCTTTAATTACAGGCACATTAATTGCGTTATGTTCATCGCTTTTAGGCGTTACGCTGGTGCTGAAACGCTTTTCCTATATTGGGGACGGGCTTTCTCACGTGGCATTCGGTGCTTTGGCGGTGGCATCCCTTCTGGATATTGCAAACAGTACATTGGTAGTAATGCCAGTGACAATCATTGCGGCAGTTCTGCTGCTGCGCACTGGCAAAAAAACAAAGATTCAAGGGGATGCGGCAATTGCTATGCTGTCGGTGGGTTCTCTTACCGTGGGGTATCTAATCTTAAATTTATTTTCTGTATCGGCAAATATTTCAGGGGATGTATGCAGTACACTTTTTGGTTCAACATCAATATTAACATTGACAAGGGCTGAAGTGGGATTGTGTGTGGTAATGTCTGTTATTGTGGTAGTGTTGTTTATTTTGTTTTATAATCGAATATTTGCCGTTACGTTTGACGAGGATTTCTCGCAAGTGGCTGGAATCAAAGCGAATGTCTATAATATGCTGATTGCCGTTATTACAGCGGTAATTATTGTACTAGCCATGAATTTAGTCGGTTCGCTATTGATTTCCGCGCTTGTAATATTTCCAGCGCTTTCCGCAATGCGTGTTGTCAATCATTTTAAAGGTGTTGTGATTTATTCTGCCATGATTTCCGTGTGCTGTTCGTTAGCAGGAATTTTGCTGTCAATACTGTTTTCCACGCCAGTTGGTTCTACGATAGTCGCAGCAGATATTGTCGTGTTTTTGCTAAATTGTGGAATTGGAAAAGTAATGGGACGATAAAGAACTGTATGACTTGATGCTTTGCAAAGCAGTAATCCTGAATAGTAATAAAATATTTTTTTGCATTGCCTGCTTAACAAAATCATATATTAGTGACAAAGGATTTTTGCAGGGTATAGAATTATGAGTGAAAATCAGAGCAGGAATACAACAAAAATATTAGCGGTGCTGCTGGTATTGGCAATGCTGGTATTAGCGCGTGAATCGGTACAGTATGCCAGTGCTTTGGAAGGAAATGTGAAAAATGGTGGCAAAAAGCCGATTACAATTGTGATTGATGCTGGACATGGAGGAAGTGATCCCGGCAAAGTAGGCGTTAATGGTGCTTTGGAAAAGGATATCAATTTAGCTGTTGCACTGAAATTAGAAAAATATCTAAAGCTGCAAGGCATTAATGTAGTAATGACAAGAACCGAAGATAAAGGTCTGTACAAGGCAGGTGATTCCAACAAAAAAGTTCACGATATGAAGAACAGACTTGCCATTATTGAGGAGGCAGAGCCTGTTCTTGCGGTCAGTATTCATCAAAATAGTTATCCTGATGCATCTGTTAGTGGGGTACAAGTGTTCTATTATAAGGATTCTGTCAAAAGCAAAGAAGCAGCAGAAATTATGCAGAAACAATTGATTCAATCTCTAAAACCAAACAAGGAGCGTGTAGCAAAAGACAATAGTAGTTATTATCTATTAAAGAAAACATCAGTACCGATTATGATTGTGGAGTGTGCCTTTATGAGCAATCCTACCGAAGCAGAACTTCTTGTGCAGGAGGATTATCAAGAAAAAATAGCATGGGCTATTCATATGGGGATAATGCAGTATATTAATTCACAACAGTGAGGGCTTGTAATCTCTTTTTTACTTTAGCGTTTTGTGTGCATCAATTGTTGCAATTCACACCGAATGTTCGTAAATTGTTGCAAAATCTGGCGTTGGTGTGAATTGTAACGTCAGGTTACTCAGAAACTTTAACTGTTAAGCAGTATATATTGTGAAAAAAGCTGGTATCGTATATACTAGATAGTAATGAATTACCATTGAGGGAGAAAATCATATGAATGAAAATAAGGCAGGACTTGGATATCAGAATTTTGAGGAAGTGAGAACGGGACATATATTTTATATTGATAAAACTGATTTTATCAAGGAATGGTGGGAAAACGCTGATAAAGTTACTTTAATCACACGCCCGCGCAGATTTGGAAAAACATTAAATATGAGTATGATAGAATGTTTTTTCTCTAATAAATATGCAGGAAGGAGTGAATTGTTTGAAGGCTTGTCTATATGGGAGGAAAAATCTCTGGATGGGGAATATAAATACCGAAGATTGCAGGGGACTTTTCCAGTAATTTTTTTAAGTTTTGCCAATGTGAAAGCGACAACATATAAAGAGATGCTGTTTAAGATAACAGAAGTAATTACTGATTTATATAATCAAAATGACTATTTGTTAGAGGGTAATCTGCTAAATGAAAGAGAGCAGAAATATTATCAGGAAATAGAGCTTGGAATGAGCAGCGAATTAGCGGATGGCGCAATACGTTCAATGGCAGGTTTTATGCAGCGCTATTATGGTCAAAAGGTAATTATTATCTTGGATGAATATGATACACCGATGCAGGATGCATGGATTTTGGGGTACTGGGAAGAAACTGTCAGATTTTTTAGTGGTTTGTTCAACTCCACATTCAAGACAAACGAATACCTTGAACGCGGATTAATCACAGGTATAACAAGGGTTGCAAAAGAAAGTATTTTCACTGGTATGAATAACCTTGATGTTATTACGACAACTTCTGATAAATATATGACATCTTTTGGATTTACAGAAGACGAAGTTTTTATGGCGCTTGAAGATGCGGGGTTAGGGGAACAGAAACAAAAAGTAAAAAGATGGTATGATGGATTTATATTCGGTGTTTGTGCTGATATTTATAATCCATGGTCGATTGTGTCTTTTATCAATAAAAAAGGAAAATATGATACCTATTGGTCTAACACAAGCGGGAATGGACTGGTGAATCAGTTGATTCAAAAAGGAAACTCGGATATAAAACAGATAATGGAAGATCTCCTGCAAGGTAAAAGCTTTGAGGCTGAAATTGATGAAAAAATAGTGTTTGATCAGTTAAACGGCAGCGCAGATGCAGTGTGGAGTCTTTTACTTGCAACAGGATATCTGAAAGTGTTAAATGTGAGAATGCTGGATACCGATGAGGAAGGAGTAGGCGAGGAAGGGGATACTTGGTATACACTCACCATTACGAACCTTGAAACTAAGCGAATGTTTCGCAAAATGGTAAAAGGATGGTTTAAAAATGATACAGAAGTATATTACAATGAGTTTATGAAAGCACTTCTAAATGACAATGTAAAAAAGATGAACACATTTATGAATAAGGTTGCTCTAAACACGTTCAGTTCCTTTGACAGCGGGAACAAGCCTTCCGATCAGGCAGAACCAGAGCGGTTTTACCATGGTTTTGTGCTTGGTATGGTAGTAAATCTTTCAGATGCCTACAAAGTACGCTCTAACAGAGAGAGTGGTTTTGGACGTTATGATGTGATGATAGAGCCGCTCGATAAAACGAAAAAGGCTTTTATCTTTGAGTTTAAAGTATTAGATCCCGATGAGGACGAGAAAACACTTGAAGATACTCTGGCAAATGCCCGTGCTCAGATTGAGGAAAAGCAGTATGAAACAGAGCTCATATCGTGTGGTTATGCACCAGAGCAAATTCGCAAATATGGGTTTGCATTTCGGGGGAAAGAATGCCTGATAGGATAATAATTGGCAACACCTATGCAAAGCAGGTAATAGATAAATGTTATTAGAAAATGGGGATATTTTTTACTCTTATATTATGGGCATTTTAGAAATGCTGACAGGCTTTCATTATTATGTGCGTTTCCTAGAAAAGAAAACAAAAAGAATAGATTATTTTGTATTTGCTGCTCTTGGCTTGACAGTGCTGATAACTGTGCGTTTTGGAAACTTTGCACAGTTTTTGATATATGCCATATTGCTAACAGTAGGAGGAGCTTTTGTCTATTGCGCAGGGGGAGTGCAGTCTGCTTTGTATGCTGTTGTTACAGTAGAAATTATGCAGCTTTGTTCCGGAATTTTTCATTCAGTATTAAGCATTGGACTTTTGTGGCTGACTCCTATTGACGGCGGTATTGTTAGTTTTGTTGCTTTGGCATTTGGCGTTGTGGCGCTGGCTGCTGCAGTTTTTTGTTACCGCATAATACATCGTTATTTCCTATGCGATGAAACTGTGAAAAATCAATATGCATTAATGCTGTTTATTCCAATGCTGATGATATTTCTAGTGGATGAATCTATTAATTCTGCTGTTTATGGTAGTGGTACGGTTGTAGAAAATAGAATTTGGAGTGGTGAAAATGGTAGAAATGTAAATCATTATCAAATGTTGCTTATCCAATTATTGGGGCTGGCAAGTTTGTTTTGTGTAATGTTTGCCTATAAAAAGCTGCTGGAAAATTTTCATTTAAGCACGGAACTGTCCTTGCTGGAACAGGAGGAACACTCATTAATCCAATATGTCGAGGAGGCAAAAACACATTATGAAAAAACGCGTTCGTTCCGGCATGATATTAAAAATCACATTATTATGCTAAAAGCGCTTTTGCAAAATAATAGAATGGATCAGGCACTGGACTATATCGGTGGTATGGAGGATATTACACGGGAACTATCCGCAGCATACAGTACCAATAACCCAGTGGTGGATATTTTAATAGGAAATAAGCTGGGGATAGCCGAAGAACTGGGGATTCAAGTAGAATGCGCACTGGTTCTGCCGGTTTCTTGTGCAGTGCGGGATATTGATTTCTGTATTATTTTATCGAATGCTTTGGATAATGCAATCCGCGCCTGCAAGGAAATGGAGCAAGAGGCAGATCGATTTATCCATGTGACAGGAAATATGCAGGGAGCTTTTATTATGCTAAACGTAGAGAACAGTTTTCAAGGTAATGGACATTTCCCAAAAGGGATAGGGCTGTCCAATGTAAAGGCAGTTGCAGAAAAATATCAGGGTGCGATAAGCATTCAGGCGCAGAATGGGATTTTTACGTTAAGTGTGCTGTTGATTAATGTACAGTAAACAGCTTGTTGTGTTTTGGTGGCAATAATAAAACTTTTACTGTGCTGAAATAGGTGGTGTCCATGGTTTAGGCGTTAACAGTGTTGTTCTGCCGATATCGGGTAAAACATCATAAATGGAACAGCCCATTTTTTCCTCGAAACGTTCTTTTGTTTCAAATGTTGTGTCCCAGCCTTTAATATAATGTTCCAAAATACCATATCGGCGTGTAACATCAACAAATCGTTTTTCTAAAATTACAAATCCGTAATCCGTAGCCAGTGCGTCGCACATTTGTATTAATCTGTCATAGTCATCCAACTGGCAGTTGCAAAGGAAACGTTTGATTTCGATTTCCTCAATGGTATCTGGTTCATAGTCAAATTCCTCCTGCATTAGAACATAGGAGTGTGTCATACATATTTTGGCAGCTTCCTCCCATCCTTGTTTCATGCAATATTGATAGCCCTCATATACGTGTTTGGGAATATTGACAATTCCTACACGTCTACCGATATCGTGAAGCAGTCCAAGAATATAGGCTTTTTCAGGGTTAAGTTCGGGAATTTTTTCTGCAATATTTCTTGCCGCAGTGCCGACATTGAAAGAGTGCTTTGTCCATGGGCCTGGGTTCATTTGACCGGCGGTTTCTAATTCCTTAATAGCTTCTTTTATGGTGGGTAACATTTGGGGCTTCCTTTCCGTATTTTATAATAGTTTCTATGCTTTGGGGCTATTGGAATACGACTTTACAGCGTTTTTGAAGCAGGCTATGCCGTAGCAGTATATGGTTTTCATAAATCAACAGACTGTCTTCTAAAAGCCCATCCGACATTGCATATTCGCCATTTTCGTTTAAGGAAATGATTTTTTGATACTGCTGTCGTTCGGTTTCTGTTAAGGCTGCGCTTTGCGTAAGAAATTGGAAGCGGAGTGCTTCCGTCCCGATAATGCTGCGCAGTTTTCTTTTGGCAGTATTAAAATGGAAACCGCTTACATCTTTTAAACGAATCGTAAGAACAGGGAATTTTCCCATATATTGTGCGCAAAGTTCTTTTTCTTGGGAAACTGCAAGACCATCAAAAAGGGACGGATTTGTTCCGATTTCAAAAAAGTATTTTAGCATACTAATATTTAAAGTTTTCCCAAAACGTCTTGGACGGGTAAAGAGTGTTACTTTTCCTAAATTTTCTAATAGATCGCAAATAAGCTTTGTTTTATCAATATAGTAATATCCCATTGTACGGATTTCCTCAAAATTTTCAATTCCCATAGGAAGCTTTATTTTAGCTGCCATATTGTTGTATTCTCCTGTCTGCATTTTCTATGATACTGGCGAACGCTTCGATTTGCTCATTACGCCAGCCCACGAGCATAACTATCTGAAATAATAGGATGAAATTTAACGTTCGTGAGTATATCTTATCACAACTGTTCTTTTATTACTATAATAAAATCTGACCTTTTACTTGAAATAATTTAATCCGTGTAACAGTTCAGATAACCCATTGAACTGTTACATATCCAGCCATTGGAAATCGCTTCGCGATGGGCTGGATACCTCCAACCATTACATTTTATTACGGGGCTGTCGCAATAATCTTTGATAATACCAGATATGGTATAAATCTTAGCACAGTGTTAGACTATTTTGTATTCGTTTGTCTTAATGCGACAGCCCCTGCCTGAATTGTTACTATTCTGTAACAAATCTAACTTAGCAATTTCGCCTTGTCAACTTTCACTTCGCAACTTTTTTTAAATGATTTACTTCCTAAAATCTGGTAGGATAATATCAACAGTTAGGAATTGTTAATAAATTACGCATAACAATTACTTGTTTAAATGTCCGTCTGCAGCATCAGAAAATCTTGACATAAGGCATTGATCTTTATGCCTTTGCCTTCTATGCCTGCGATGTTCTTCTGATTACAAAGTAATTTGCATAGGAACATTTATACGGCGTACTTGTCACAAGTAATTTCTGAACAATTCTTTAGAGAGATAGAAAAAATATTGCAGTATTGCAGCTTCGTATAGAATTTATACTGCTTAACAGTTAAAATTTCCAAGTAACCTGACTACATAGCGCCAGCCATGTACGTTTAACCAGTACAGAACAGTAAATTCTAGCGTTATGTATTATAGTGAGGGTCTTGAGAACGGGTACTGCGCTTTGCTAAATCAAAACGAGGTACAAGTACAACGATAGGAGTATAGTCATGGTATGTGAGATGTTATTGAGAAAAAATAAAATATGGATTATGGAAGAAAAAGAAAATATGACGCAAAGGAACGCACTCAATGACCTTTCAGTGGCGACATTAATGAAAAATATTGAACCGCTTGGCTATACATTTTCGCGAGAACTATATGAGGAACTTTTACGCTATTCCACGGAACAGCTTGGACGGCTATGTTGGGAATTGGTTGAACTTTTGAAAAAGAGCAAAGGCGCTGATCTTAAGTACCGTCCCATGTATCGGAATTTTCCTATGGAGGTTATGGCGGCGCCGGCGGGCAGGTTGTATCTCAATGCGTTGGTGCATTATTGGAGCAATGGAACAATGATGCCAACTTCGTTTAAAGCGGAGCGGAAAGTGTTAACGGATATTGCTGCTTGTCAGGTATTAACGCTGGGCAGCAGGGAGGAAGCAATAGATTTATTTCAAAATTTATTGTCTGCTAAAAGTTCTTTGTCGCTACAGGATAAAGAAGATATTGCATGGTGCTTTGCGAATTTGGGCGGAATTTGTATGTATATTCCGGATAGTATTCCGATTAAGGAAAATGCAGCATGGATGGGCAAATGTTACATAGAAAAATATCCGCTTGCTAAAACGGAAACGTTGGCGGAAGCATTGAACCCCTATTTTAAGACGCCAACGGATGTGCTGCGTTTGGCAGCGGCACTTTCTGACAGTGATGTCAGTTTAGCAGAGCCGCCAAGATTTATCAGCTTTTCCAGACCCGTGCGCAGGCTGTTGATGGGACTGTTAAACGATGCGTCAGGGTTAGAGGAGGGAATGGCTGCCAGAGCGGAAATCTTTAAACGTCTTGGTGAGCGGCTGCATCCCGGCGAATATCCAGACGGTAAGTATGACCGTGTAAAGCGGGTATTTGCGAAATTGCGCAATGGAGAAAGGATTGTCACATTTGCGGGGAGTGTTGCTGATGCAATCAAAGCAAAGGACGTGACAAGTGCGTTAAAACTGTTAAGAAACCGTCCTGGTGAGTTGGCAAGGCGTCTGGATCATTTGCTGCGGTTGGACGAATTGCCCGAGAGTCATAAGCAGGTACTTTCGGCTTGGGAAGATGTGGCGGCAGAGGTATCCGTTCCGGTGCTGCTGCAAGTGCGGGAGCATTTCCGCTATCGCAACGGTGGCGCACTGCGTTATTATTTTCCAAAGGGAAATATGGCAGACGGCCGGATTATTGAACCGCTTGTGGATATAAAAGAGGAACTTTGTGAGCATGCTATTGCGATTTGTGAGCGTGCTCTGATACAGCGATTTGCCCAGAAGGAAGCAATGGGAAAAGTTTATTTGTCGGAGAAAATGAAAAACTATATTGTACCGTTTAATCAGCGTTCTGCGTCAAAAGCGGCGCATACATTAGTTCGTGGTTCTCGGATCTCGATAAAGGGAGGCGCACGGGCAATCCGTGGTTTTATCTGGTGGACAAATACGGAGAGCGGCGAACGGGTTGACCTTGATTTGTCGGCATTGATCCTTGATGAAAACTTTCATTATTTAGAACACGTTTCCTATACGAATCTGCGTTCAGAAAAGTATAAAGCGTGTCATTCGGGAGATATTGTGGACGGCGGCCCGTATCAGGCGGAGGGGGTCAGCGAGTTTCTGGATACGGATATCAACAGTGTAATAAAATACGGCGGCAGGTATATTGTTTATCAAGTATATTCTTATACCCGCCAGAAGTTTTCGGAACTTGGGCACGCTGCTTTTGGATTTATGGAACGGCATGATGTGAACAGCGGTGAGATCTATGAGCCGGCGCTTGTTAAGCAGAAAATTGACCTGACTGCACAGAGCTGCATTTGTGTTCCAGTGATTTTTGACTGTTTAACACGCCAGATAATTTGGTGCGACGTAAACCTTGGCACAGTGCATTCACATTATGGCGGCAATAATGTGGAATCCAATTTATCCGGTGTAGAACTTGCCAGCTATGCAATGGTGAATATGCATAAAACCAATCTATATCAATTGATTTATCTGCATATCTGTGCCAGAGGCATCCAGTGCTATGATAAAGCGCAGGCAGATATTGTTTTTGACGAAGAAGACGGCATTACACCTTATGACACAGATGTCATAATGGCGGAATATCTATAAAATTATTAAAATTATCCGGCTATGGGTTTTCCTCCTTCTATCCATGATCAGGGCAGAGAGTCGTCGGTTCGATTCCGACCGTTTGGTTCGCCAAACGTGGCCCAGTGGCAGAGGCGCTGCAAAAAGAAAACCTGCTTTCCGGTATAAGCCGCAGGCTATGGGTATCCATCCTTCTAAACACAACTTGAAATTGTTAAAAAGGGTATCCGCTTTCCTGCGGTTTCAAAAAAATTGTTAAGAAAAAATAGGGGTATTATTATGAATCGGCTGCGAGCGTCTATTATAGAATCTATGTCATGGGGAAAGACATCGAAGGGGGCAGATGCAAAAATTGTAACAGGCTCTAACTGCTTGGATATGTTTGCACGTTCCGGTGCAATGCGCAACGCAAAGGCAGAGGAAAAGGAATTGCTGTTTTCTAAGGCGTTTCAGGAAGATGCGGACATTGCAGTAAAGTTGTTATTTTATACACGGGATATCCGCGGCGGTTATGGGGAACGCAGTACATTTCAACAGATGCTAAGGGCACTTGCGTATATCAATACGGATTCTGTCAGTAAAAATTTATGGGCGGTTTTGGAGTTTGGTTATGCGAAGGATTTATACTGCCTGATTGGCACGCCTGCCGAAGCGGCGATGTGGGCATTTTGCAAGGAACAGTTTGAACTGGATTTTGCGCAGATGCAACAGGGAAAAAGCGTGTCACTGCTTGCAAAATGGATTGCGACACCAGATTCCGCTGTTGAGAAAACGAAAAAATTAGGGCTGCTGACAGCACAAAAATTAGGATATTCGTTTCAGACGATGCGTGAATATAAGAAAAAACTGCGAGCGCTGCGGCGGTATATTGATATTCCAGAAGCGAAAATGTGTGCCGGAAATTGGAATGAAATAGAATACGCAAAGTGCAGTTCCCGTTTTTTATTAAAGAACAGAAAGGCAATAGCGGCACACGACAGCCTACGGTGGAAGCGTTATTTGAAAAATGCTGCCATAGGAAAAGAAAAAATAAATATGGCAGCAGTAAATCCTTGTGATATTATTAATATACTCCATAAAAATAACCAATATACGCCAGATTTAGAGGTAATGTGGAATGGGCTGCCTGATTTGTGTACTGGAAATGTACTTGTGATGTGTGATACATCTGGATCGATGTGGAGTAGGTATGCGCATAGAAGCGTAAAGCCGGGCATTGTGGCGTCTGCTTTGGCAATGTATTTTGCACAGCGCAATAAAGGTAGTTTGAAAGATTTATTTATGACATTCGAAAGCGCACCAAGATATATTATGCTAAATGGCACAACATTGCTTGATAATTTTCGGATTTTGCAAAGTGCGCCTTGGGGCGGCAGTACCAACCTTGAAGCTGGATTTGCGCTTTTGCTTCATACAGCAGTTTCTGGTGGTGTGAAACCAAGTGAAATGCCAATGGCGATAATCGTAATATCTGATATGCAAATTGATTGTGTGCAAGGAATACAAGGGCAGCGCATTACATTTTATGAGGAAATGAAACGCAGATACCAAGCGGCAGGCTACTCCATTCCGCAGGTTGTATTTTGGAATGTAAACGCCGCCAATGCAACATTCCATGCGGCAAGAAATGACAATAGTGTTTCTTTGGTATCTGGATACTCGACAAATATTTTTCGGGATGTTATGGAAAATATCGGAACAACACCTTATGAACTTATGATGAAAGTGGTAAACAGCGAACGGTATCGGAAAATATCAGCGTAAGTAGCTTATGGCGGCATAGCTGTCTAATTGGTGTAAGCAGCTTATGGATGGTGGTATAGCTGTCTAATTAGTGCAGACGGTTGTCGGCGGTATTAGGAGATATTGGCATGGGTAGATGAGGGTCTGCTGCAATGAAGCTTTGATTATACAAGATATAGTATATACTACATAACGCCAGAATTTACCGTACTGCACTGGTTAAACGTATATGGCTGGCGTTATGTAGTCAGGTTACTTGGAAATTTTAACTGTTAAGCAGTATAAATTCCAGCGCATTGCCAGACTATCTTGTATGCGCTTGCCTTAATGCGGAAGCCCCGTTCCTAAGTATAACAATATGCACACAGCCGCACAAAGGAAAGCTGCCGTTATGCGGCGTGCAGGTGGCGCAGTTGAACGGCAAATCTTTTTGCCCTTAGTATTATAAAATAGTATATGGAAAAGTAGCTCAATGGTAGAGTACCCGTAAAAAATCGGTTTCATGTTTTATGTGAAATGGACAGCAACAGTGATATATAAATTACAATTATAATTTTAGGGAGCGGGCGATGGTGGTTCGATTCCATCCTTTTCCAAGATAAATAGCGTAAGATTAAAATTTCATAAGAGTTACATTCCACAGCATTTAGAATGCATCTCACAGCAAAGTACTTTATTTGTTGGACTCCTTAGTCGAAAAAGATAATGCAAGGCAGAATAAATACAGCATTGTTTTTATCTAAGAGGCTGTCTAAAACGTTTGTGATGGCTTGGCTTAACTGTAATAATAAAACTGCCTGATAACAAAATTTAGGAGGTAAAATCTATGTCTATGGAAATTAATGGTAACCACAATTATGTCAAAACTGACTATGCAGAAAGGCTGAAAGAGGAGCAGCAGATTGACAAAACAAAGAAAGTAGAGGAAAAGGAAAAAGAATCAGATAAGGCATCTGCGCCGCAGGATGAATATATCAGCAGTGAAAAGTCAGGTGAAAAACCAAGCGGTCTGTATCGGCTAGAACGGGACGAAAATGGAAACCGCAAGATTGTTTTTGACGATCCAAAGAAAGCGCGGGATATAGAGGAATCTAAGGATGGAAAAGAAAATAAACAGTCTAAAGTAGAGGAAGAAAATTCTCAAAATCCGGAGGAGAAATGTGTTGCGAATACGGACAAGGTTGACAGAGAGATTGAGAAATTGAAAGAGAAAAAGAAACAATTGGAGCAGGAAATTATGTCCGCTTCTGGGGATGAACAAAAAACCAAAGAACTAGAGCGAAAATTAGCACAGGTAGAGCGTGAATTAAGCCAAAAAGACAACGATACTTATAGAAAGCAAAACAGTTCTTTTACTGGATAAGCTGCAAAACAAGAGTTTAATTTAAAAAAAACCAGAAAATAGCAGTATATACTGGCAAACACCTAAAATTGCCAGTAATGCTGACTCACGAGCGTAATTCTCTTGAGTACTATGGTAGAATTTACTGCTCGTGAGTACAAACAAGTTCTTAACAATTCCTTATCTCAACGCAGGCAGCAATAATAAAGAAGTATTTATTATGCCGCATAATCAATATTCGCTCCGACATACTGCATAGCGTCAAGCGCTTTTTTATTCTTGGTATAGGGATTATCCTCATTGGTATATTTAATTGTGGTATTGGTTTCGCCGCCGGATACATACGTGCGTCCGCATTCTGGGCAGATGGAAGTATGTATGGATACGGAAGCGTTTAGCACTTTGCCGTTGTTCTGCGCCGCTTTTTTGTAAGCATTGGATACGTGTTCTCCTTCATGGGCACGAACTTTTGCTCCAGCCGATTCCGGTGAAATATGAGATGCGTTTTTAAAAGAAACATTTCCTTCGTCAGAACCGTCCTGATATTTGCGTTCCTTGCAGGTTTGACATTCCTCGGGAGAGGAGCGTCGTCCGGCTTTTTTAATTTCGTCAGGATTTGCGCTCTTTTTTTCTTCGCCGGTTAATGGGTTGATTGTTGTTTGTTCGCCTCCTGACAGGGGAGCGATTTGCCCTGCACTCATCCTTGATTGTGGGCTGAATGGATTACTATAATCGCTATAATTGGGATAAAATCCCGAAGCAGCACCAATCATCATTTGGAAGACCTCCTTTTCTTACCTTATGCATGAATCAATAATATATATTCCTCCTGCAATATGGGAAATATTGTTACTATACACAGTCGAAATGCGCATTAACTGCGCATTTACGATCCAGTACAGTAGATTACGCAAGCATTTGCGCCTTGCCGCAGGCAACTTGGAATGCGCAAATGCTGTTACTATGAGCAGCTGGAAGCTGTGAATAGTAACGAAATATTGCCGTCTATGGAAAGTATAGCATATTCTGGTATTGAAAACAAGTTTTTGTCAAGGTGATTATTTCCTGATATCAGCAATTACTTCCGCCGGAATTTCAAATTCAACTGTTCCCATATACATCGGTGCAACATCACCTTCATTAAAACCAATCACAACATTCCCTTTTTCATTTAAGTAAAAAGAGGTTTCCTCCGTAATTGCTTTAAAATTCCATTCTTCTATTTCATCATTTAGCCAATAATAAACATTTTCATCAGCGTCCATTTGTTCCTGCATTTGCTGCTTTATATTGTCGCTAATGGGTGTAATAAAGTCAGCTCCATCCGCAAAGATATCTTTTAATTGTAAGCGCTCACCAGTATTTAGGTCAATTGTGTAAAAATAGTTCCACTGATATCCGCTTCCTGCTCCTTGATAGCAGATAAGTTTTAGTGTAAAGTATTCCGGCGTTGTAGTAAGGACTTCGCTTTTGACAACAATGTCTTGATAACCGCCCTCTGCCTTTAAATTTGTTTCAAATTCTGCAATTAATTTATCTGTAATTTCCTTGATTTCCGCGTTTATTTCAGCGGTGGTGCGGTTAAGATTTTCTTGTACGCTGTTGTCGATATTCCCCTGTGTGCTGTTATTTGTATTGTCAGATACTGTATTGCTGTCGACATTATCCTTCAAATTGCTAGTGGAATTGTTGTCAGCAGGCTGGATTTCGGGGATTTCAATATCTGCCATATTTCGATCGCTTTCATATTGATAATCGCGGAACGTTACGACTTTAACAAGCTGTCCGATAAGGGGTATTTGTTCCATTGCGTTTGCCATTGCTGCTGAGGTATTGGGCAATAGAATAAAAGCACCGATTAGAACGGCTGCCGCAGTTGCAATTTTCCATATTCCTGTATGATTTTGTTGATGCATTTCCATATTTTTCGCTTCCTCCATTTTTTGAATTAATTGCTGTAAATGTTCATCCGACATTTGCTGCGCAAGATACTTATGTTTGAGCGGCTGCAAATACTGCTCAACTAGAGCAGTCTGTTCTTGTGAAATCTGCTCTTTGTCAGTTTGCGTGTCTAGATTTTGGTTGTCTGTAATTGTTTTGCTTGCATTTTGGCAGTTCCTATTTTGTTTATTTACAGATTGCTGAACTGTTTTTGGACTGTAATTTTTCATATTCCTCCTCCATTCTTGCCATAAGGGAAGGCATTCCCACTACATAGGTTTTGGTTGCTGTCTGCGGAAAGTGCGCTGTGGAGTTTCTTAATGCTGCGGTATAGCCTGCTTTTTACAGTGTTAATATTTTCTTTAAGAATTTCTGCGATTTCTTCCAGCTTTTTATCTTCGAAGAACTTTAAAATAACAATTGCTTTATCTTTGGCGGGAAGGGCATCCAGCGCCCGCTGCAAGTCAATATTTTCATAGGAATCTTCTGTAATGCCTAGTTCCGTTCCGCTTTCCTCCTGCATGGACTCGTAGGAAAGAAACTGCGGTTGTTTTAAATAACGAAAGCATTCGTTGAGCATAATGCGGTAAATCCACGTTTCCGCAAGCGCTGGATTTTTCAGCGTGTGGCAGTTGCGCAATGCTTTATACGCGCCGTTTTGTACAATATCGCAGGCATCCGCTTCATGGTGTGTATAGCGAAGCGCTAGGCGATAATATTGATGATACCGTTCTAATATAATCTGTTCAATTAAGTTTTGATTTGTTTTTTCTTTTTTCTCGAAAAAAAAGTGCAAAGTATTCACCTCCTTGGTGTAGTCAGGTACAAAAAATCGTAGGATGCATCTTATTGAATCTGTTGCTGCTATTCACAGTCGAAATACGCATTAACTGCGCACTTACGACCCAGTATAGTAGGTTATGCAAGATTTGCGCCTTGCCGCAGGCAGCTTGGAATGCACAAATGCGGTTACTATGAGTAGATGGAAGCTGTGAATAGTAACAATTTGTTTGCCCTTATGTATTATTAGACATTGCACCCAAGAAAATAGTTTCAGTGACAAATAAAATTTTTAAAGTTTTTTGTTTGGAGTGCTATTTTGAGAAATTCTATTATAGCACTCCAAGGAATAAGCATGCTATCTTTTGGTATAGGGTGTATGCTGTAAGATTTATCGAGCAATTTTCCTGAAAAATTATACATTGAAAATCGAAAGCTTTATGGTATAATTTGCAAAAGATAGTGTAATCAAACACGGCGCTGTCGCATTAAAGAAAACAGATACAAGATATTATAACAGTGCAACACATCCTGAACAATATCTTGTATAATCAAAGATTATTGCGACAGCCCCGTGGAACAAAAGGAAGGAAAATAATATGAATACGATACTGCTGTTAGAGGATGATTTAAGTTTAATAAATGGACTTTCTTTTGCATTTCAGAAGCAGGGATATGCGTTGGAGGTTGCAAGAACCATAAAAGATGCGGAGGCACTTTGGGCAGAGGGAAAGCCTAGCATTCGATTTGACTTGTTGGTTTTGGACGTATCGCTTCCGGATGGTTCAGGCTTTGCCTTTTGTCAAAAGGTGCGGCAGATTTCTAAAGTGCCGATTATTTTTTTAACAGCATCCGATGAGGAAACAAGCATTATTATGGGGTTGGATATCGGCGGGGATGATTATATTACGAAGCCGTTTAAACTGGGTGTGCTTATTTCACGGATAAATGCGTTGCTGCGGCGTGCAAAGGACTTCCAATCCGCAGAATCCGAACTGCATTCCAATGGAATTAAAGTACTGCTGCTCCAAGGACAGGCATATAAAAATGGAGAATTATTGGAATTAACAGCAGCAGAATATAAACTGCTGTGCTTTTTTATGCAGAATCCTAATGTTGTGCTCTCAAAAGAGCAGATTTTAGATAAATTGTGGGACTGCGAGGGGAACTATATTGACAATAGTGCGTTAACCGTATATATACGCAGGCTGCGGATAAAAGTAGAGGACAATCCCAGCGATCCGCAGATGTTGTTAACGGTGCGGCGTATGGGTTATAAATGGAATGTAATGTGTTGAGGCATTGTTATGAGATTATTTGCGGATAAGGATATTAAGCGGTTATTCCTTGCGACAGGGGTTGTTTTCGGGATTTTTCTTTTTATTGCGGAGGGGCTTTTGCTGTTGTGCTGCCAAATATTTTCTGTTTGGCTGCTGGTGCTTATTTTGCTGGCAGCATGTGGTGTTTGGGCTGTCTGCTTGGGGTATGTTAACAAGCAAAATAGAGTTATGGAAAATGCGGTTTCACAGATAAATGCCTATCTTGACGGAAATGTTGACGCGCGGATTGCGTGTGATATGGAGGGGCAGATGTACAAACTATTTCATTCAGTGAATACTTTGGCAGCGATTTTAAATGCGCATGCTGCAAAGGAATTGCGGGAAAAGGAATTTCTGAAAAATACCATATCGGATATATCCCATCAACTGAAAACACCGCTTGCAGCGTTAAATATTTATAATGGACTTTTGCAGGATGAGGCAGAAGATTTACCAGCAATAAAAGAGTTTGCACGATTGTCGGAGCAGGAACTTGACCGCATTGAAACATTGGTGGAAAATCTGTTGAAAATAACAAGGCTTGATGCCGGCGCGATTGTAATTGAAAAAAATATGGAGAACGTGGCGGAGATTCTGCGGGATGTGGAACTGCATTTTGCCTTTCGTGCCAGACAGGAGCAGAAAGAATTGATTTTATCCGGTGTGGACAGCGTTCCGTTTTGCTGTGACCGTGATTGGATTATGGAAGCGGTTAATAATATTGTTAAAAATGCACTGGATCATACAAATGCTGGTGATAAGATTTGGATTTGCTGGAAAGCACTGCCTTCTGTAGTTGAAATTACAATTAAAGACAATGGCAGCGGCATTCATCCGGAGGACTTGCATCATATTTTCAAACGCTTCTATCGCAGCCGTTATTCTAAGGATACAAAAGGAATTGGGCTGGGGCTGCCATTGGCAAAAGCGATTATTGAAGCGCATAACGGTGTTGTTACCGTGGACAGCCAATTTGGACAGGGGACTACTTTTACAATTAATTTTTTAATTCCTACAAAATTGTAGCGTTATTGTAATTTTGCAGTAATATTCCAGTGCTATTCTTTCAATACTGACAAACAATTGGTGATGGGGCTGTCGCATTAAGACAAACGGATACTAGATAGTCTAACACTGTGCTAAGATTTATACCATATTTAGTATCATCAAAGCATATTGCGACAGCCCCTTATTTTTATGAAAAAAGGGCTGTACACTAATTGTTTAGTGCGACAGCCCCAAAAATTAGTGTTTGCCAATATTTATTGATGGACAATTAGATTTTCTGTTTGTCAGTATTAAATGACGAACAATAAGCCGTCGTATACTAACGAACGTTAAGATTTTCCAATTTCTGCACAGCCCATATTGCATAAGCGGGCAATATGTGTTGTGAATAAAGGAAAATCTAATCGTTCGTTAGTATAAAAGAAATAAGAAAGAGGTGTTTGCACGATGAATTTATTGGAGGTCAGCAAAATTTGTAAGACCTATGGCAGCAATGAAACTGCGGTACAGGCGTTAAAGGATGTCAGTTTTTCCGTGCCCAAGGGGGAGTATGTGGCGATTGTCGGCGAGTCTGGTTCTGGAAAAAGTACGCTTTTAAATATGATCGGCGCACTTGATATGCCGACTTCGGGCAAGGTAAAGATTGACGGCAAAGATATTTTTGCAATGAATGATCAAAAATTAACGATTTTTAGGCGCAGAAATATTGGATTTATTTTTCAGGCGTTTAATTTAGTGCCGGAACTTACTGTGGAACAAAACATTATTTTTCCCATGCTGCTCGATTATCAAAAACCTGATAAAAAGTATCTTGAAGAACTGCTTACTGTGCTGAATTTAAGGGAACGGCGCACGCATCTGCCCAGCCAGTTATCGGGTGGTCAGCAGCAGAGAGTAGCGATTGGACGTGCGCTCATTACACGTCCTGCGCTGATTTTAGCGGATGAGCCGACCGGAAATTTGGATACGCATAACAGCAGAGAAGTGATTGCTTTGCTCAAAGAGGCATCGCAAAAGTATGAACAGACAATTATTATGATTACCCACAATCGCAGTATTGCGCAGAATGCGGATCGCATATTACAGGTGTCAGACGGTATTGTTACAGATTTTGGGAGGTATAGTGAATGAAAAGTTATCTTAGCTTAATCCCTATTTCTGCAAAAGTCCGCAGAAGACAAAACTGCATGACGATTTTGTGCATTATTATTTCCGTACTGCTGGTAACGGCAATTTTTAGCGTGGCGGATATGATGATTCGGACAGAAACCACGCATATCATAGAAAAACATGGAAAATGGCATATACAATTGGAAAATATTGCGCAAGAAACCGCAGAAGAAATCAGCCAGCGGTCAGATGTTGCAGCAAGCGGATGGAAGGCGGAGTTTAATACCGATGTAGATAAGCCATATTTTATAGGTAAGAAAAAAGCAACATTGTATGGCACAGATGAAATATATATAATACAGCTTGCAGATGGTGTTGAGGAGGGCAGTTTCCCACAAAATAATAATGAAGTAATGCTTTCCTCCAATGCAAAGCAAGGGCTTCATCTTCAGCTTGGCGATCGAGTAAGAATCAATACACCTGCCAAAGAAGCTGAATATATCGTATCTGGTTTTGGATCGGATGATAAAGAGTATTACCGTGGGCAGACGTATCTTGTCGCTGTGTATATGACACAAGATGCTTTTGCGGCATTGATGGAGCAAAACGGGGTGTCCTATTTGGGGGCATCCAGCGAAGATACAATAAAAGATGCAGACAGTGGCTATAAGCAAAGTTATAATCAAAGTTATAGCCAGAGCTATTATGTGCAGTTTCAAGATTCTGCAAAAGCGGCAGAGGCAATCCCTGCGCTGCAGCAGCAGTATCAATTTCCTCAAAATTGTATTTCTGAGAATAAGGCAGTTATGGGGCTGACCGGAAAAAGCAGCAACCAAAGTATTATTAATATGTATGGAATCGCGGCAGTTTTGTTTGTATTGGTTTTGACGGCAGGCGTTTTGATGATTTCTGGCAGTATGAACAGTAATGTGGCGCAGCGAATGAAATTCTTTGGGATGATGCGCTGTATTGGGGCAAGCCGCAGGCAGATTATTTGTTTTGTACGTCTGGAAGCACTCAATTGGTGCAAAACAGCAGTTCCGATCGGTCTGTTTGCAGGTACGGCGGCAAGTTGGGGAATCTGCGTGGTACTGCATTATGGAATTGGTGGAGAATTTGCGGCTATGCCGGTTTTCGCACTAAGCCCAGTGGGGCTAATCAGCGGTGCAGCAGTTGGGATTGTGACAGTTTTGTTTGCAGCGCAGTCACCAGCAAAACGTGCTGCAAGGGTTTCTCCAATGATGGCGGTTTCCGGCAATGCAGGAATGGGCAATTCTGTGAAGCACACCATAAAATTTCATATGGCAAGGGTTGAATGGATACTGGGGATACATCATGCCGTCGCTTCCAAGAAAAATTTGTTGTTAATGACAGGTTCGTTTGCCCTAAGTATTATAATGTTTCTCTGCTTTTTTGTGGGCATGGATTTTATAAGAAAATTAATGCCTTCTATGCAGCCGTTTCAGCCGGATGTAACCATTGGCGGTTATAAAAATGCCTTAATTATTAGCCAGGATTTCACAGAAGAGATACGCAAAATATCAGGTGTTTCGCATATTTGGGGCAGTTCGTATCTGTATCATTTCCCAGCGTCTTCTCCGCAGCAGGACATAGAGTATATTAATCTGGTATCTTACAGCGATTATCTGCTCGACTGCGCAGAAGAGAGTGTAATGCAGGGTGATTTGTCCGCTATCTATGGAAACAGCAGCCATGTTATAACCGTGAAAAATAAAGATAATCCGCTGAAAGTGGGCGATATTATTGAAATAGGAGAAAAAAAGGTCGAAATTACTTGTGCAATATCGGAGGGATTGTATCCAAGTGAAAATAGTATAATTTGTTCGCAAGAAACTTTTGCATGGCTGACAGGTGAGCAAAATTATAATTTAATCGGTGTGCAGTTTGGCAAAAATGTGAGTGAAGAAACCGTGCAGCAGATTGCAGATCTTGCCGTGGGGGAGATGATTTTTACGGATGAACGCGTAACGAATCAGGAGAATAATACCACGTATTGGGCGACACGGATTTTGGGATACAGCGTTCTTGCGATTATTGCAAGCATTACCTTATTCAATATTATGAATAGCATTTCTATGAGTGTAACAGCACGGATAAAACAATACGGCGCAATGCGTGCGGTTGGTATGGATGGCAGACAGCTTACGTATATGATTACTGCGGAAGCGTTTACGTATGCCATCACTGGACTTGTGGTCGGCTGCGGTGTTGGGATTCCACTCAGCCGTTTTCTGCATATACGACTGTTAACATACTATTTTGGTATAGAGTGGTATCTGCCAAGTACATTGGTAATAATTATTATTATTTTTGTTTTGGCATCGGCTGTTATTGCAGTATACAGTCCAGCCAAACGCATACGCAATATGGCAATTACTGCTACAATAAATGAATTGTGATATTTAACAATTACACCCCTTTTCGTTTTTATCCACATATAACTTGAAACATATGTATATGTGTGGTAGAGTAAATGTATGTAAAAATTAAGAATGTTGGCGGCTATATTTTTGATATACGAAGGACAATGCCCGCTGTGGCATTGCGGAAAGGGGTGTTAATTATGAGTCAATATGCAGTAGTTGACCTGGAAATGTGTAAGGTTCCAAACGAAGCCAAGAAGGGAAAATATCCATATTCACATGAAACCATTCAAATCGGGGCAGTTTTATTAGATGATTCCTATGAAATCAAGGAGAAATTTGTTACATATGTTTCACCGCAGTATGGATATATAGATAACTTTATCAGCAATCTTACAGGAATCCATAGAAATGATGTTAAGGATGCTCCGTTAATGAAAGAAGCGTTGCAACGGTTTGTGGACTGGCTTCCAGAGGAGGTAAAGCTTGTTTCGTGGAGTGAAAATGATGAAATGCAAATCCGCCATGAAATTGAGGCGAAAAATATCCATATTGAGGGCTTTGATGCCATTCTGGATAATTGGATTGACTGCCAGAAAATATTTAGCGAGAAAATGAAAAATTCAAAATGTTATAACTTGGCGGAGGCATTGATTGCTGCGAATATTATCTACGAAGATGGTGCGCATGATGGGCTGGTAGATGCCTACAATACTGCGCTTTTATTTGCAAAAATGCAGACAGAACCAGAATTGAAACTAAATCCCTATTACCAGAATGCAATTTCCGGCGAGGAAAGCAGCAGCGGATTTACTATCGAAAATCTATTTGCAGGATTGGATTTAAAGGGATTGGTGTCGACGACGTAGACGATAGTGGGGGGATAAAATGGCAGTAAGACCCATATTTGAAGTAATACAAAATAGAAACCAGATAAATGCGGACTGTTATATGCTGTGTTTGCGGAAAGATACTACATTTGAATTTTTCAGCGGATTTTCTGACCAACAGAAAAAAAGAAGTATCCGCAGTCTGCATCAAGCATTTTTGGAAGGAAATCCCGATAAAAAGGTATTGGAGATTTCCAGCAGATCGGAGGAGGACTTGGGGGTAAGTTTAAGTGCATTTCACTTAATGCTTCATACAGCGGAAGGGAAAGAATATACGGTGGAATCGGCTTTTCAAGCAGGTAAAGTCTTTGAGAACGGCGGCCCTTACCGTGATTTGTTGGAAGCATCGCCAAGAGCCGCCAAAAAGGACGAACGCTTGCGCACGAGCGGCAAAATTGTTGCGTTTGAACATAATGGAGAAAGGTTTGCAACAGAGCCGAAAACATTATTTTATAATTGGATATATATTAATGCCTTGGCGCAGTCGAAAGCGCTTGCAGCGCAGATACTAGAATATGATGCTTTTACGGATATTGAGTTTAATCCACAAAAATCCATAAACTGCCAAGCAGAGGCGGCCGCAGTTTATGTATCTCTGCAACGGCTGGGACTGTTGGAGGAAGCGCTGCAAAGTAAAGAGAAATTTCGGGAAATCGTCTATATTTCTAAAATGGATTAAATGCGAAGGTATACGGAAAAATGTTAAGATTTTCCAATTTCTGCACAGTTCATATTGCATACGTGTGCAATACGTGCTGTACAGAAAGGAAAATCTAATTACTCGTAAGTATAATAATTATTGGAATAATATAGAAAAAAGGGGCTATCGCATTAAGCTTTGATTATACAAGATATCATATAAAACACAATGCAGTGTTATAATATCTTGTATCGGTTTTCCTTAATGCGACAGCCCCTTTTTTTACAGCCTTATGCAAAGGATCAACAAAATTGTTAAAAATAAACAGTATAAAACAGTTGACAACAGTTATCGACTGTTTTATACTGTTTATTAACGAAAGGACGCTTTCGTATTTGTTTATAAACAATGTTTCTGCACAGACTCGTGTAGATGAAATGTGCCGCAAAGAGTAGGGAAGATGGCTTTTCCCTGCACAATTTGATTGTGTTTGCAAGCACAATATTATGTAGGAAAGGAATACAAAAATGTCACTGATAATCAATCATTCCTCCATGCAGCCAATCTACGACCAGATTGTCAGTCAGATTAAGGATAAGATTATGCATGGCGAGATTAAGGAAGAATCAATGCTTCCTTCAGTACGTTCGCTGGCGAAAGAATTAAAAGTAAGTGCGCTTACTGTAAAGAAAGCTTACGATTCTCTTGAATTAGAAGGTTTTATCGTTACCGTGCATGGGAAAGGAAGCTTTGTGGCATCCATTAATCAGGCGCAGAAAATGGAGGAAAAAAGGAAAGAAATTGAGGAGGATTTGGAACAGGCAATTAAGAAGGCAAGAGCCTGTGGTATGACAAATGAGGAGATAACAGAATTGTTTGCGATTATTATGGAAGAACCGCAATGATGGATTTCGGAGTGAGGAAGGGAGCGTGTATCATCAATGGTTCAATTAGAAAATATAAAGAAACAGTATGATAATTTTTGCCTTGAATGTTCTATTGCTGTACCAAAAGGACAGGTAACAGGTCTGATTGGCAGGAATGGAGCAGGGAAAAGTACGACATTTAAGGCCATGCTGGGATTAATTCGTATTGACGACGGAAGCGCGCATATATTTGGAAAAGATGCCAAGGATTTAACGGCGCAGGACAGGGAACGGATAGGGGTGGTGCTTGCTGATTCTGGTTTCAGCAATTATTTGTCGATTAAAGATCTGCTATCGGTTTTAAAAAAATTTTATCATTCGTTTTCACCAGAGGAGTTTAAAAAACAGTGTGATCGGTTTGGATTGCCGCTCAATAAGAAAATTAAGGAATTTTCGACAGGGATGAAGCGTAAACTGCAAGTGCTGGCAGCGATTTCGCACAATGCAAACCTTTTGGTGCTGGATGAACCAACCGCCGGACTGGATGTGATAGTACGGGATGAATTAATAGATATGTTACGTGAATATATGGAAAACGGTGAACGCAGTATTATTATTAGTTCACATATTTCGAGTGACTTGGAGGGGCTGTGTGATGATGTATATTTAATTGAGCAGGGTAAAATTCTAATGCATGAGGAAACGGGCGTTCTCCTTGGCGATTACGGGCTGATCAAGGTGACAGAGGAGCAGTATCAGCACCTTGACAAAAAATATATTATAAAAAGCCATAAGGAGCAATTTGGCTATAGCTGTCTAACCAATCAGAAGCAGTTCTATATGGAAAATTACCCGTCGCTTGTACTGGAAAAAGGCAGTATTGACGACGTAATAACAATGATGGTGCGCAAGTGATGAAATGAATTAATAAATAATATAAACTAAGGAATGTTAAGACTTGGATATGGAGGAAGGAGTATCGTTAATAAATATGGAAAATTCAATAAAAGGCTTGTTAATTAAAGATTGGAAATTAATAATCAATCAAAGGCAGTTTGGCGTTATGGTAATACTTTTTTACGTGTTTTTTACGATGACACAGCAGGCGAGTTTTGCCATTGGATATTGTACTATAATGCTGGCGTTTTTTACGCTGACAACATTAAGTTATGATGAGTTAGATAATGGCGCAGCATATCTGTTTACGATGCCAATTGTAAGGAAAGATTATGTTAGGGAAAAATATTTGTTTGCATTTCTTGTTACGACAATACCTTGGGCAGCAATGAATGTTATTTCTTATACGATATGTGTGATCCGTGCCGAGGATTTGGAACTTGCAGGATATCTTGCTGGCAGCATTGCAACGCTGTTTGTGGCATATTTTATGGTGGCAATTGAAATGCCGATACAGCTAAAGTATGGCGCAGAGAAAAGCCGCCTTGTGATAATGGTGACAATTGGCGTTACTTTTATATTGGCATATATATTGTATCGAATAGGGCCAGATATACTGGCGAATCTTGTCCATACATTGGATGATTTATCAGAAAGCGGAATTGGTGCGTTTTTGGCTATACCTGCGGTCTGCATTATTGCTGTACTAATGATATCATATTTTATATCGAAGCATATTGTAGAACATAGGGAATTTTAAACAAATTTAGAATATAGGGGATTTTTTTTGTAAAAATGCACAAAAATCAGCAAATTATTACCAAAAGAATAGAATATTTCATAAATATAAAATATACATGTATACAAGTTATTGACAGACAGCGGGGAAATGTTATATAGTATGGTAGGAAAAAATATTATTTTTAACGAATTATTTCAAAATACCGTTTGGCAGACTGGAAATTATTTGTAGAAAAAGGAGCGTATTATAATGAAAGCGTACAAGGAAATGAGCAAAGAGGAACTGCGCGCATTGCAAGTAGAATTAAAAGCGCAGTATGAAAAGCTAAAAGAACAAGGCATTAAACTGGATATGTCCCGTGGCAGACCTGGCGCAGACCAGCTTGATTTATCCGCACCGATGCTTGACTTGCTTACCAGCAAGGTTGCCTTTGAGGGCGCTGATGGTATGGATATCCGCAATTACGGCGTTTTGGACGGAATTATGGAAGCACGGGAACTTTTTGCAGGAATGATGGATTGTTCGGTGGATCATATATTGGTTTGCGGCAATTCCAGCCTCAATATTATGTACGACTTAGTTTCAAGGGCAATGACACACGGTATTTTTGGCAATACACCTTGGTGCAAGCTCGATGAAGTAAAGTTCCTATGTCCTGTGCCGGGATACGACAGACACTTTGCTATTACGGAGAGTTTCGGCATTCAAATGATTAATATTCCAATGGACGAAAACGGCCCTGATATGGATATGGTAGAAAAATATGTCAACAACGATCCTGCTGTAAAAGGTATTTGGAATGTACCGAAATATACGAATCCGGCAGGTGCTGTCTATTCTGATGAAGTAGTACGGCGTTTCGCAAACTTAAAGCCAGCAGCACCAGATTTTCGAATTTTCTGGGATAATGCATATGCGATTCATGACTTATATCCAGAGAATAAGACGGAGATTTTAAATATTGTAACAGAGTGTGAAAAGGCAGGAAATCCTGATATTTATTTTGAAATCTGTTCGACCTCTAAAGTGACATTCCCTGGATCGGGTGTGGCTGCGCTGGTAGCATCCCCAGCCAACCTTGCGGAAACAAGGAAGCAGATGGCAATTCAGACGATTGGTCATGATAAGCTAAATCAAATGCGTCATGTTATGTTTTTTAAGAATGCTGATAATATGCGCGAACATATGAAAAAACATGCCGAGATACTGCGTCCGAAATTTGAGGCAGTTCTTGATTGCCTTGACAGGGAGATTGGCGGTCTTGGGATTGGTACATGGATTAAGCCGCTTGGCGGGTATTTTATCGCATTCGATACATTGGAGGGCTGCGCAAAGCGCACAATCGCATTGTGTAAAGAAGCAGGCGTTATTATGACACCCGCAGGGTCGACTTATCCCTATAAGAAAGACCCTAAAGATACGAGTATCCGTATTGCGCCAACGCTTCCGACGCCAGATGAACTTACGAAAGCCTGTGAGGTATTTGTATTGTGCATTAAGCTTGCAGCAATTGAGAAGATTTTAGGCGAAGAAGCATAAATGGACAATATGTGCTGTGTGGCTAAAAAATCTAATTATTTGCAGGTAAGAACAGAATAATTAGAAATTTGTTTTGAAAACGGTGTAGCTTATAGGCTGCGCCGTTTTTTGCGTGCATACCCATGCACAGGAAATATGCCGCTAAGGCGGTGTACGGGTCGCGCGGCGAGCAGGAAAGATATATCCTCTCAACTCAATTGAAATAAAAATAAAATATTTTTCCTCTATGCATAATTGTAATACTGTGGTATAATGAAAAACATAGTACTTTTTGCCATTTTTTGGCAGAACAATTCTATACACAAAAAACAAGAGAAACGGAGGTAAAGAAATGGAAAGGAAAAATATGTTGGTGTATGAGTGTGTTGGGAACAAGGACAGCGAAATAACGCTGGTGTTTCTGCATGGTTCTACAATGACAAAGGAGGGAATGCTTGTTCTCGCAAAAGCATTTCCAGATTATAACTGTATGGCGTTTGACTTAACTGCGCATGGGAAATCTGCTGGCGAAGAGCCAGAGAATCTGAATGTCTTTGCAGAGGATGTAGAATATACCATAACACAGTTGCAGCAGCAGAAAATTGCTTCTGAAAATGTAATTTTATTGGGATATTCCATGGGAGGGGCAATTACCTGTGAAGTTGCACTCCGCAAGAAGATTACATTAAAAGGCATTGTATTTTTGGGCAGTGGCGCGGATTTAAAGAATCATACACCGCTTGTGGATGAGCTTAAGGCAATGCCGCCAGAGCAGTTTCGAACGGCCGATATAACAGATAACCTTTTCGGACTCAATACGCCAAAGCAAGATGCAGAGAAAATCGAAAATATGTTTTTAACTACAAAAGTGGACGATATTATCGGGTATGGAGATTTAATGGCATCAAACCGATACAACCGATTGGAAGAATGCGGCGAAATTCAGATTCCTACACTTTTGGTACAAGGTAGTGATGACAAGATTGTTTTACCTACGGCAGCGATTGAAACATGGAAAAAGATTCCGGGTAGTGAGCTGCTTATGATTCCTTATAAAGGACATGCAGCAATATTTGAAGATCCGGAAACCGTGAAAAATGGAATTTTGGCATTTATTGCACAATGTATACTGCTTAACAGTTAAAATTTTAGAAGTATTTAAGATTGTTTGTTCCAGTCCGGCAAGGTTGAACTGGAACAAAGGTTTAGAGTCCAAGGAGGTTGCTGATGGAGCAGAATATTGTTATTAGAGGAACAGGCATCTATCTCCCCAAAAATGAAGTCAGCAATGAATATTTTGAGGAATATTTCAGGCGGCTGGGCGTGGAAGTAAAGGGATTAATGACACACTTAAATAGAAGGAAACGGTTTTTGGCAGATAGGGACGAGTCATCGCTTTCAATGGGATATGCAGCGGCAGTAAACGCGCTGGAAAAACTGAATATGGATGCAAAAGAACTGGATATGATTGTTTTTGCAACCGATACGCCGGAATATAATATGCCGACAAATGCATTGAAACTCAATCATATGCTGGGAGCAGATAATGCACATAGAGTATATGATATGAACTGCAACTGTACGGGGATGCTGGTGGCAATGGATGTGATGGCAGGTTATATGCAGCAGCGGCCATCGATTCGCAAAGCATTGCTGGTTGGAAGTATGCACGTTAGTTCGGTGGTAAAATATCGTGATTCTGTATCATATCCCAGTTTTGGGGATTCGGGTGCAGCATTAATAATGGAAAATGTACCTGAGGAGGAAAAAAGAGGAATTTTAGACTCAGAGTACTTAACAGATTCACATTATCATGATACAATAGTATTACCAGAATGTGGCCATTCAAAAGAATTGCTATATGAAGTTCCAAAAGAAAACCGCCGAATGGCATGGAATCCTTTTGATTTTAGCTTCTTGTCTGATAATTGGGTCAAAATTATTAAGCGGGTATTGGAAAACCATCATGTACCGCTGGACGAAGTAAAACGTTTTGTCTTCTCACAGTTTTCTGATGCAGACAACCTTTTAACATTGGAAAAATTGGGAGTCAGTAAAGAAAAGTACATATTTGTAGGGGATAAGTACGGTTATACAGGTGTTTCTAGTCCGATTATGGCGCTGAACGAAGTTTGGGAATCGTTAGGGCAGGAAGAAGGATATTTAATATTCTGTTCCGTTGCGGCGGGCTATTCTATGAATGCCATATTGTACAAATTATAATATGGAGGAGATTGCAGATGGGAAATGAGGTTTTACAAGAGTATAGGAAAAAGGTTGTGATTTTGTTGCTGGCAATTGTGCTGGTAAGCGCGACTGCCGCCGCTGTGGTTCTGCCCGGCTTGACGGTGCTGGGTTTTTATCCGTCGGTAAAAATGGGAGCAATTGTATTTTTTATCGGTGCGGTGATTATGGAGGATATTACTGGTGCTTATTTAATTAAAAGAAGCCTGCAATATGATGTACTTCCAGAATCATACGGGGGGGGGGGTTAAAATATTTCTCTTACTCCTGTTAATTATCAATCTTAATATGATTACATGGATATTTCCGTCAAAAGAATCATGGATGTTTGCCTTTTATTTCCTAGTATTAATGTCATTTTTTCTGGATATGAAGTATATCCTGATTTGCTGTGGATGTGAAGCGCTGTCATTGGCAATTTTATTTGCGTTTAACCCAGCGTCAAGACCCGTAGAGCCCATGCTGATTACAGACTGGATATTGCGTATCATTTGCATTACATTAAGCCTTGCAGGCGTAATTTTGCTGATGGGTTTTATGGATCGGTATCTGCTTAATGCTAAGAAGGAGCAATTGGAGAGGAATACCGAAAAGGTGCAGATGCTGCTGCAGAAGGTCAATGAAATTGCAACGCAGTTAGGCAGCGCAAGCCAAGTGCTTGTTGGTACAGCACAGACAGAGAGCGCTTCTACAGAGGAACTTGCAGCAATTAGTGAAACACTATTAGACAGCAATGCAACAATGCTGGATAAATCAGAGCAGAGTCAAGAGAACTTAGTGAATTTGGAAGAAAGCAGCCGCACAATGGAACTGAAAATGCAGGAGGTTGACCGTATTTCTAAGGAATTGGTGGAGATTTCCGCATCCAATGAAAAGGCGCTCAATCACTTAATTCAGATGAGTGAGGCAGTAGAGAGTTCGACAAATAAGACAATGGAAGTGACAGATAAGCTATTGTCAGAATCCGGTGAAATTGGCAGAACACTGGATATTATTAATGAGATTGCAGAGTCGATAAATCTTCTTGCGTTGAATGCGTCTATTGAAGCAGCACGCGCAGGAGAAGTTGGACGCGGTTTTGCTGTTGTTGCACAGGAAGTAGGACATTTGGCAGCAAATACTAAGGATTCTTTGCAGGATGTTAATAATGTTGTGGGACGTGTACAGTCTGGAACAGAGGATGTTTCTAAGATTGTAAGCCAGACAGCCCAGCAATTGTTAAGCCAAAATAAGGTAATTGTTGAAACCGTAAAAGCTGTCCGCAATATGATGGATCTGCTAAAATCCTCTGTGGATGCTATCGAAGAAGTGGATACGATCCGCGGAACGCAGAATCGTGTAATTCAAGGAACTGTGGACATTAACGAGGATATTGCAAAGCGTATCCGCACGGAGAACGAGGGATTTACGAATATCACAGCTATGGTGCAGAGCAACAGTGAAGAAGTACTTACTCTGTCGAAGCAAGTAGAGAATATTAATGAAATGGTAGAAGAATTAGAAGCACTGTTAGAACAAGATTAACGATTTGCTCCTTTTTGGGATGCTGTAGGTTGGCATTTATCCAAAAAGGAGCATTTTTGGAAGGGGGAACTGGCAAAATTTATTCTAATTGGAACACGTCTACACTTTCAGACATTTCCTGTGATAAACCGCTTAAAAACTTTGTTTTCTGTGAAATATCGCCGAGTTCTTGGTAAATATTTTCAATGGATGCCATAACCTCTTCAATACTTGCAGAATTTTCCTGCGAGAGTGCGGCGGAGTTTTGTACAATTGTTATGGTATTGGTGCGGATATCTTCTAAATTAATGGATTTTTCCATAATTGTGTCCATGCTTTCCGCGGATTGTTCTACGTTATTACAGACAGTTTGGAAAAGTTCATTTGTCTGCTGGATATTTTCTTCCTGCTGTTTCATAATTCCCTGCACTTTTTTGACACGTTCAAGTGATTCATGGGAGTTGCTGTTTAAATTCAGGATCATTTTTTGAATTTCTCCGGCAGCGCGGTTTGACTGCTCTGCAAGCTGCTGGATTTCGGAGGCAACAACCGCAAATCCTCTGCCATGTTCACCAGCATGCGCCGCTTCGATGCTGGCATTTAGGGATAATAAATTGGTTTGTGAGGCAAGGGCGGTAATTAGTTCCGCAGCAGAACTAATTTTTGATACGGATTCATTGGTCAGTGTTGTCTGTTGTGCGAGAAAATTAATTGCTTCGTGCACCTGCATCATTACTTGATTTAAACGTGTAAACTGTGTAAGCGCTTCGGCAGTGCCGTCTTTCATCTTGCCTGATAAAATATGCAGTTGGCTGACTTCCTCCGCATTGTGAGCAATCATTTCACCCATGTCGGTAACATTTGTGCTTGCCTTGCTGGCATCTTCTGCTTGTGCAGTACAGCTTCCTGCCATTTCTTGTGTTGCATTTTTAATTTCACGCATTACTTGATACACATTGTCTGAAATTTTCTCAATTTTTACCGACTCTTTGCGAAGTTCTTTGCTTTTTTTATGGATTTCAATTACTATTTCATGCAGTTTTTCTGTAAGGCGAATAATATTTTTTCCAAGATCGCCGATTTCGTCTTTTCGTTTGAGAATGGATGGATCAAGTGTAGCATACAGTGCACCTTTGGCAATGCTGTCAAGTGCATCCATATTTTTCTTTAAAGCCGAAACAAGGCGGTTTATCATAATATAGGAAGCCACAGAAACAAGAATCAGCATACATAAAATAATCAAGAGTAACTGTCCTCTTACTCGATTAATAATTGTGGAAACTGTTTTCTGTGGTGTGCCAAGGAATACCATTCCCACAGCCTCATTTGTGTTTTCCTGATAAAATGGAATATAACATACGATATATTTTGTCCCTAAAATTTCAACATTTCGATTTTGATATGTACCGCCGCCTTTTAGTACATGATCGGTGACCTCTGCGGATGCCTGCGTCTGAATTTGACGCGCACCTTGCGCATTTACAATGGAGGTAAGGATGCGAGTATTCCCCCAGAATATCGTTACTTCCATACCAGTGTTTTCTTTAATATGGTCAGTAATATTGTTAGCCAGCGAGATATTCAGCGAATCGCCTTTCCATAGATATCCGTTTTCGTCCATATGATATGGGCCGCGGTTGCCCTCCTCAAAAATATCACGGACTGCCAGAGCAGTTGCCTGCATACCAACATAAGCTTCGTCATAAATGCCGTTTGCTATGCGATCCGCCGCAATAAGAAACATAAGAACGCCTAATGCAATAACAGGAACTAGTGACAAAGCCAGAAATTTTCCTTTTAATTTCATAAGCTAATCTCCTTTAATTTATATTGATGAACACGAAGGTTTGCCAATACCACAAACACATGAGTGTTATTATCTTGAACAATACAAAGTACTTTTCACACCCATGCCATGCACTTGCTGCATGGTGTCGAAACCAGCACCCAAATACCTGTTTTGGGGCATTTTGTGTGCATTAACTGTTGCAATTCATACCGAATGTTCGTAAATTTGTGCAAAATCTGGTGTTGATGTTAATTGTAACCAATACAGTAGGATATATCTCTCGTGAGTATAAGAAAAGTATATAATAATTGCAAGGGAAGTGCGGTGTTAATTCTGCGCAAAAGGCGCACATTTTTACACACTGTGCTTGACAAATATTGTCTAATAATGTTAGACTAAAATTGTCTAATGACATTAGACAAATGGAACAAATAGAAAATATAAGGGAATGAGAGGCGGCTAGTGTATGCAAGAATATAAGTTAGGGGTAATGGAGGGGCGTTTTGCAGACCTTATATGGCAATCTGCACCGATAAGCACAGCGGAATTGGTGAAGTTATGCCAGCAGGAATTTGACTGGAAGCGGACGACAACCTATACTATGCTGAAACGACTTTGCCAGCGGGGGATTTTTCAAAATAACAATGGAACGGTTGTTGTGTTAATTTCGAAGGAGGTTTTTAGCGGAAAACAGAGTGAACAGTTTGTAGAAGATACGTTTGGAGGTTCTCTGCCAGCGTTTATTGCGGCATTTGTAAAAAGACGGCGTATCAGCGACGCAGAGGCAGATGAAATACAACGGTTGATTGATGAGAGTCGAGAACAAAATAAGTGAGGAGGGGATTGATGTGAATGTGGTAATGGCAGAATTTTTACAATGGTTTGCTACGGATACGGTAGTAAGGCTGTTTGGCTGTGTATTGCGCCTAAGTCTATATGGAACAATTGCAGGAGTTGGTGTGCTGTTTGCGGGATTTTTAATGGATCGCTTGCAAGCACCAAGATGGATTGTACTGGTACTTTGGGGGCTAGTGGGAGTACGGCTGTTGTTCCCATTTTCATTTTCCTCTTCCATAAGCCTGCTGGGGATTGCAAATATTTCCGGCACAATAGAAACGTCACTGGATTTTAACAGATTATATATGGAAGAAACAGAAACGATACAGGCTTCCGATTTCTATGAAAAACATGGAGATATCCAGAAAAATAAGGGCGTACAAGAATCGGGCAGAGTGGATTTTGACACTAATAATCGTGCAGAGTCCGTAAAAAAATCACGTAAAACGGCAGAAATTCTTCTGATATTTGCAGCATATATTTGGGCTTTTGGGGTAGCGGTACTGTGGGGCTGGGCTGCGTTTTCCTATTTTCGCCTAAAGCGAAGGCTGCGTTTTGCGATAAAGGTTACAAACCTTGAAACAACTATTTATGAAACAGATATGGTTTCGTCGCCTTGTGTTGTGGGGATTTTGCATCCACGGATATATTTAATTCCGCATTTGTCTAAACAGCAGCGGGAGCATATTGTATTGCATGAGCAAATGCATATTCAATATTTGGATTATTTATGGAAAATCTTTTCTTATCTTGTGGTTAGTATGCATTGGTTTAATCCATTTTTGTGGGTGATGTATGGTGTCTTTCAAGGTGATTTGGAAAGGTGCTGTGATGAACGGGTGCTTGCAAGGCTTGGAGCAGACAAGAAAGAGGACTACAGCGAGTCGTTGCTTGCTTTGGCACGGGAACGAAAGAGCAGGCTGCCAAGTCCGATTGCCTTTGGTGCGGAAGAGCCCAAAAGCAGAATTAAGCGGATACTGCGTTATCGCAAGCCAGTTGCTTTCGTATCCGTGCTGGCTGTTGTGCTTGCGGTTGTGATTGGCAGCATATTTTTAACAGTGCCCTCTGTCAACCATAAAGCAGGAACGTTGACGGAAGGGACAATGATCCGTGAGGGGATTTCTAATTTAGGCATTCAGACAGACACCACGGATATAACGAATGCCGCCAATATGCAGAATAGGGGAAATAAAGAGGAACTAGGAAATATAGGAGAATTAGGAAATAAAGGGGAATCAGGAAATATAGGAGAATCAAAAAATATAGGAGAGTCAAAAAATATAGGAGAGTCAGAAAATTCAGAAGAAACAGAAAGTGTAGTAGAATTAGGAAATTCAGAAAACAGCGAGGTCTATGAGGAGATTTCTGACAATAATGTTATTTATCAAGCACGTAAAGATGGTATATACTGCGTGAAAAATGGCGAAGAACGACAGATTTATAAAGGCTTTGCCGGTGTAAACACACAAATGTTGTTGTTTGAGGGATGTCTTTATTTTTTAACAGACAAAACCTATACAGAGGGGGCATTGGATTGGGTAGATAATACGATTCGATGGGTAAACCTTAGTACATTGGAAATGGGTGACCTTGTGCTGGATATTCCGGTGGATATGCCGATTATTTCAGAATTTTGGATGGCGGATGACGGTATTATTATAACAAGATGCATTGTGCCGGAGGGTGCATATAGCACAATGTTGTATCATGAGAACGAAACCGTGTTTAACGGTAAGACGATTGATAAATTATCCGATGCGGAGGCACAGCGATTTGGGATGGCGACAACACAGGCACTTTTGCGAGCACCGACTTTAGCCAATGTTTCTCATAGGGTTCAAGGGCAGAATATCGCATATATTGATATGGATGGCGATCAGGAGGCAGAGAAAATTGTGCTGCAATTGACACCGCATCAATTGCAGATTGGCGAGGCGTATCAAGATATTGACTATTATCAAATGGCAAATACAATATGGGCATTGAATCTAAATAATACGCTGCTTCTCGCAATATATGACGACGGCCCTAGCGCAGACCCATATACATGGTTTTTCCGCTATGAAAACGGGCAAATTATAGAAGCTGGCGCAATGGATATTGATATTCATAATTGCAAGGTTAATCCTAATGGAACAATAACCGCGCCATTTTATAAGGAAATCGTGCAGTCGGATTGGATTACAATTTATCTGGAATTGGATGAAAACGGATTTTTGCACGAAGTGCCACAAGAAACCTACGATTTTCAGAAGAGGAATTTTGTAGATCTGTATCGGGAACTGCCGCTGCATAGAAAAATAGAAGGCAAAGATACCTTTATGATACCGCCGCAGAAAGTACGGTTTTTAAAAACGTCTGCTGATTGGAACTGGCTGCTGCTTGAAACTGAGAACGGACAACAGGGCTGGGTACATATTGTGGACTATGAGGTAGAGGAGTTAAAGGAAAATGTAATGGATGTGTTTGCAGGTGTTTATTTGGCTGGATAATGTACCAATAGAATACTTTAATGACTATTTGTAAAAATATATTCAATTTTTTCCATCAATAAGTTGTTACGTTTCAAAAAATAAGTTATAATGAAAATTAACCGATAAAATTTGAAACGCAGCAATAGGTGCGAGAAGGAGGTTCCAATGATAAGAATTGGTATGTTGACTAGTGGCGGTGACTGTCAAGCATTAAACGCAGCAATGCGCGGAGTAGCAAAAGGGCTGCTCAATTCTAAAGAGGATGTAGAACTTTTTGGATTCCTTGAGGGCTATAAGGGATTAATTTACGGAAATTATAAAAATCTTGAGTTTTCTGATTTTTCCGGTATACTAACAAAAGGCGGTACTATTTTGGGGAGTTCCCGTATGCCTTTTAAGAATATGCGCGATCCGGATGAAAACGGGCTGGATAAAGTGGAGGCAATGAAGCACAATTATTATAAGCTTAACTTGAATTGTCTTGTTGTGCTTGGCGGCAATGGTACACATAAAACAGCAAATCTGCTGCGCGAGGAGGGATTAAATGTTGTAACACTCCCTAAGACGATTGATAATGACTTATGGGGCACGGATATGACGTTTGGCTTCCAGAGTGCTGTAGATATTGCAACACAATGTATTGATCAAATTCATACAACAGCCGCTTCCCACGGCAGAGTATTTATTGTCGAGGTAATGGGTCATAAGGTAGGTTATCTTACATTAAACGCAGGAATGGCAGGCGGAGCAGATATTATCTTAATCCCTGAAATTCCATATGATATTGACAAGGTGATTGACGCAATTAAAAAACGTACAAAGCGCGGCAGCAAATTCACGATTTTAGCTGTAGCAGAGGGCGCAATTTCCAAAGATGTGGCAAAACTTTCGAAAAAAGAGTTTAAAAAGTATATGCAGGAGTACAAATATCCTAGTGTTTCCTATGAAATCGCAGATCAGATTACCAAAAAGAGTGGTATGGAGGTAAGAGTGACAGTTCCTGGGCATACACAGCGCGGCGGCAGTCCGGATTCTTATGACAGAGTATTTGCCAGCCGTCTGGGTGCGGAAGCAGCGAAACTGATCTTAGAAGGCAAGTACGGTTATATGGTAGGATACGTAAACAGAGAGGTAGTAAAAGTTCCTTTAGAGGATGTGGCTGGAAAGTTAAAGACGGTAGATCCACATTCCTCTATGATTGAGGAGGCAAAAATTCTCGGTATTAGTTTCGGCGATTAAGTATTTGGCCGATGTAATTGGGGTGCAATATGTCATATACAGCATTATATCGAAAATTCCGTCCTGATTTATTTGAGGATGTGAAAGGTCAAGATCCTATCGTAATGACGCTGCGCAATCAGATAAAAGCAGAGCGCATTGGACATGCTTATCTTTTTACAGGGACGCGCGGAACTGGCAAAACGACAATTGCTAAGCTGTTTGCTAAGACGGTTAACTGCGAAAATCCTGTGGATGGAAATCCTTGCGGGGTTTGCAGAAGCTGTCAGACGATCGCGGCAGGCGCAAGCGTGAATGTGATTGAAATTGATGCTGCTTCCAATAATGGAGTGGACAATATTCGTGAAATTATTGACGAGGTGTCTTATTCGCCTGTCGAGGGAAAATATAAGGTTTATATTATCGACGAGGTGCATATGCTTTCCATAGGGGCTTTTAACGCGTTGCTTAAAACCTTGGAAGAACCACCGTCGTATGTAATCTTTATATTGGCTACAACAGAAGTACACAAAATACCAATCACGATTTTATCTCGCTGCCAGCGTTATGATTTTAAGCGCATTACCATTGAAACAATTGCCGGCAGGCTGCGCGATTTAATGGATCAGGAGCAGGTGCAAGTGGAGGAAAAGGCACTGAAATATATTGCGAAAACCGCGGATGGCTCAATGCGTGACGCTTTAAGCCTTCTTGATCAGTGTATTGCATTCCATTTTGGAGAAGAACTAACGTACGATAAAGTGCTGGATGTGCTGGGGGCAGTCGATACGGCTGTCTTTAGCCGTTTTATTGCATTGATTGGAGCACGAGATATTGTAGGCTGTATTTCATTGCTTGAGGAAGTGGTGATGCAGGGGCGTGAACTAACACAATTTGTCACAGATATTATATGGTATCTGCGCAATCTTCTGCTGATTAAGACATCAGACAGCAAGATGGAGGATGTTATTGATGTGTCAAGCGACAACTTGCAGCGTTTAAAGGAGGAAGCGGAAACCTTGGAAGCGCAGGAAATTATGCGTTATATCCGTATTTTCTCCGAGTTGTCGGGACAGATGAAATATGCCGCGCAGAAACGTATTTTAATAGAAATGACAGTAATTAAGCTTTGCCGTCCTGCAATGGAAACTACAAATGATGCAATGGCGGCAAGAGTGCGTGATTTGGAAAAAAAACTAGAAAACGGCATTGTAAGTACAGCGCCTGTGGAGCAGACGGTGCGGACAGAATCTGCGCCACAGGCAGAAATGGAACTTCTCAAAGCGATTCCGGACGATATCAGGCGGATTGTAGGAAGCTGGCGGAGTATTGTTGCAAACGCGGAGCAGCCGATGCGATCTTATTTAAAAAGTGCACGGTTAAGTCTTGGCGGCGACAACCGTTTAATAATTGTTGTAGGAGAAGGGTTAGCATACGATTCCCTGCGGATTCCAGATAACCAAATAATTGTGGAGAATATGATATCCAATTTCCTGCAAAAAGAAGTTTCCGTACAAATAGAGTGTGTTGTGGATGGACAGCGCTTTGAGGACAGTTATGTGGATTTATCAAAAGTAATCAATATGGATATTGAATATGTCGATGAATAATGTATAATGGCGAATGCTTAAGTTTGCCAATTATGTCGATTCACGAGCGTAATTATTTTGTGTGATATATACTAACAACCATTAAGATTTTCCAATTTCTGCACAGCTTATATTGCATAAGTGAGCAATATGTGTTGTGCAGAAAGGAAAATCGAATCGTTTGTGAGTATAATAAATTTCTGCTCGTAAGTATATTTTAGAAAGGTAAGATAAAAATGGCTAAAAGAGGTGGATTTCCGGGCGGCATGGGGATGCCGGGGAATATGGGTAATTTAATGAAACAGGCACAGAAAATGCAGCGCCAGATGGAAGAAGGTCAGAAAGAACTAGAAACAAAGGAGTTTACTGCAAAGGCAGGCGGCGGCGCTGTAGAAGTGGTTGTTTCCGGAAAAAGAGAAATGCTGAAAATTACGATTTCCGAGGAAGTTGTCGATCCGGACGATATCGAAACCTTGCAGGATATTATTATGGCAGCAACCAATGAGGCATTGCGTCAGGCTGAGGAGGCAAACAATGAACTTATCGGCAAAATGACAGGCGGATTGGGCGGAGGATTACCCTTCTAATGGAATTATACAGCGGATATATCAATAAATTAATTGAACAGTTTGCCAAATTGCCGGGCATTGGCAGCAAGTCGGCGCAGCGTCTGGCGCTTCATATTATTAATATGCCGCCGGATCATGTGGAGCATTTTGCACATATTATGGTGGAAGCAAGAAAAAATGTACACTACTGCAAAACCTGCTTTACATTGACGGATAAGGAAATCTGTCCTATCTGTGCAAATCTGAAACGTGACCATAAAATGATAATGGTGGTTGAGAATATCAGGGATTTAGCGGCGTATGAAAAGACGGGGAAATATGACGGTGTTTATCATGTGCTGCACGGCGCAATTTCGCCGATGCTCGGCGTAGGGCCAAATGATATTAAACTAAAGGAATTGGTGAAGCGTTTGGAGGAAGAAGTGGACGAGGTGATTATCGCTACGAACTCCAGCCTTGAGGGTGAAACTACAGCAATGTATATATCAAAGCTGATTAAGCCAATTGGTGTAAAAGTAACGCGGATTGCCAGCGGCGTTCCGGTCGGCGGCGACTTGGAATGTATTGATGAAATAACATTGCTGCGTGCATTAGAGGGAAGAACAGAACTGTAGTTCTTTCGAGTAAAACAGAAATAGAAAGCGAGGAAAAAAGATGCCAGTGACAACAAAGAATTTCGGAAAGACACCAGAGGGAAAGGAAGCAACGCTTTATACCATTCAAAACAGTAATGGCGTCAGTGCGGAAGTAACAAATTTCGGTGCAATTTTAGTACGTTTTTTGGTGCCGGATAAGAATGGAAATGTCAATGATATTGTGCTGGGATACGATACGATAGAAGGGTATTTTGACAATGGCAGCTTTTTCGGCGCAACCATTGGGCCAAGTGCGAATCGTATTGACAATGCAAGCTTTTCGATTGATGGTACAAAGTATCAGCTTGCAGTAAACGACAATACAAATAATCTACACAGCGACGAAAATCAGGGATATCACAAGAGATTGTGGGATGCGCAGGCGGGAGAAAACTATGTTACTTTTTCTTTGGAGGATAAAGATGGCTCAATGGGATTCCCCGGAAATAAAAAAGTGCAGGTGACATATACACTGACAGATGAAAATGAATTAAAACTGGATTATAATGTTACCAGTGATAAGAAAACACTGATAAATATGACGAACCACACATATTTTAATCTTGCGGGACACAATAGTGGCAATATAGAGCAGCATAAGCTCCAGATAAATGCTTCCCGTTATACGCCGATTTACCCGCGTCTAATTCCTACCGGAGAACTGGCGTCTGTAGCAGATACGCCGTTTGACTTCCGTGAAATCAAAGAGATTGGAAAGGATATTGAAGCAGAGAATGAACAGTTAAAATATGGGCAGGGCTATGATCATAACTGGGTAATTGATGATGCTAATGGAACATTAAAGAAAGTTGCTGTTGTGGAGGAACTGACAACAGGCAGACGCATGGAGGTTTATACAGACCAGACAGGGATTCAGTTCTATGCGGGAAGCTGTATTAAACCGGTGGCAGGCAAAGAGGGTGCTTCTTATGGGAAGCGCAGTGGATTTTGTCTTGAAACACAGGCATTTCCGGATTCCATTAATCAGGAACATTTTCCCAATGTTATTTATGGGCCGGATAGAAGTTATCAGACAACAACGGTGTATAAACTATATTGGTAAGGAACAGTTCAGTGCTTGAGCTGGCAGGGCGGTTTGGAAACAACCGCCTTGTTTTGTGTACACACTGATGCAGAGGAAACATGCCACTCGATTTTTTTTGTGATTTGACATCATTGTTTCGACAAAATTATTATCCTGCGTGTGCTATGATATTAGGGAACTGCGATAATAATATACGGCGCAAAGAAAGGTAGGATAAAATGGACAAGCAAAACAATGGATCACAGATTCCAGTAAACACACGTACTATAGGGACTCCCGAGGGCATATACATACTGTATCTTGAAGACTATGTGCATACTTTTATTAAGAAATTTACAGCGGCGTATTATGTAAATGCACCAAGTCCTACACAGATTGCTCTTTTTGGCAGACGCTATGAAGAAGAGGGCTCAAGCATTCTTGTGGTATCAGGCGCGGCACAGCAGCCGTTTCCTGAGGATAAAGGCACTCGATATTTCCCAAGCTGTGCTTTTTTGGGGAATGCGAAGGTTGGTGTAAATAAAGAATCAGGGCTGCGCTTGGAGATCGCGCTGAAAAATACAAGCGTTATTTTGGACGACTTTTATATTTATTACGACCAAAATGAAGAAATGCAGAACTATTTGATAGAATGGAACTTAAATTCCCATTTAGTCAGACAGCAGGGAGAAGGAGAATATGCACAGGAGGCAGCGTCTGAAAGCTATGAGGAGGCAGAGGCACAGACAAGACCTCCGCGACGTGGTGCGCAGGTGCGTGCGGAAACGGATGAGGCGGTGCGTTATGGCAGGATCGCACAGGCATATAACCGCGGTGAGGCAAAAGTCAGCTTTATTTGGAATGTAATGAGTGCGCTGTGTCTTGGCTTTGTGGTCTGCGTAATGGCATATGGCATTATTTCCGTGAATAATTACAATAAAATGAAAAGTATGCAGGATACCATTGATTATTGTCTGGCGCTGGTAACAGAGAGTTTAAAGCAGAATGAGGCTGTTTTAACAAATGCTACAGCGATTGCAACGGCATTAAATGGGGAGGAAAAACAGCAGATTGGTGAGATAAACAGACAGGCTGAGAAAACCGATGCCGAAAATGCAAGTCAAGGCGGTTTGTCTGGGGAAAATGCAGATCATGCACAAACTGCGGCAGAGGGGCAGAATGCAGATTCAGCAGGTAATATACAAGAGAATCCAAAAGAAGGAGCTACAGCAAACGGACAAGCGGCGGAAAACGCAGGCACAGATACGGCGAAGGTAGACGGAATGCCGCAGAACGGAAATATCGATAATATAACAGGCTCCGCAGAAGGAATGCCGCAGAACGGAAATGCTGACAATATGGCAGATTTCGCAGATGCGCAGAACGGAAATGCGGATAATATAACAGGTTCCGCAGACGGAATGCCGCAAAATAATGGCAATACAGGAACGTTACCATCAAAATCGGAAACAAATGTTCAAAATAATCCCGCAGCACAACAGCCAGCCGGAGTAGAAGCACAGGACAATGCGGCAGTATTGGGACAGGCATCCGGCACACAGCAAAGTACCGAAACAAATGTACAGAATAATAATGCGTCAGCCGATTCGCAAGACGCAGCAGGCTCAGCCGAAACTGCGCAAAGTGCGGATTTGGCTGGACAAGACGGAGTTGAAACTGCAAACGCAGCCCCTGCTTCCACACCACAGTATTATATTGTACGCCGCGGTGATACGCTTCGCAGCATATGTTTTCAGGTTTATGGTGACTATTCTAAGGTAGATGAAATCTGCGAATGGAATAAAATTGAAGACCCAAATAACATTCTTTATGGACAAAGGCTTTTACTTCCGTAAAAATCATGATATACTATAGTTATTCATGGTTGAGAATGAGGTATACGGATGGCAGAGATAAAGGATTTTAAACGCAACCAATTCCTTATAAAAGGCAATCGGCATAAAAAAACGACAACAGCAGATGAAAGCCTGAAAGACAATAAGTCACTCGACAATATGCTTGCAAGGCATCGCCAGCTAAAACTATATACAGTGTTGGCTGTATTGGCACTAGTGGGATTTTTCCTGCTATGTGCCTATTTTAACTGGAAAAATATGGTTTATACAGACTATGAGGTAGTACAGGAACACGAATGGGTGCGTGCAGACGACACCAAGTGTCTAAATCTTGGTGGGACACTGTTCTCTTACAGTAAAGATGGTATGAACTGTACAGATACACGCGGTAATGTGATTTGGAATCAGACATATGAGATGCAGAATCCCATTGTTAGAACGAAGAAAAAAACGGTGGCTGTAGGTGATTATAACGGCAGAAGTATTTATGTGGCAAATACACAGGGAAATATTGGCTATATTGATACAACGATGCCGATTCGTGACTTTTGCGTATCGTCAAACGGCATTGTAGCCGTTATATTGGACAACGCGCCTTCTACCGTTATTTGCCTGTACGACGGCGCAAGGGGGGAAGTGCTTGTGGATTTTATGACAACTATGAGCAAATCCGGCTATCCGATTGCCGTGGATATTTCCGATAACGGTACACAGTTAGCCGTTTCATATATAAAGGCGGAAAAAGGAGAAGTGTATTCCAGTATTGGATTCTACAATTTCAGCGCAGTCGGACAAAATTATACGGACAATTTAGTTGGCGGATATGGATATTCGGACGCGGTGGTTCCGTTGGTGCATTTTATGGATAATGACACGGTTTTTGCAGTGGCAGATAACCGTATTATGTTTTTCCGAGGCAGGCAGAAACCGGAAAGTTTAGGAGAAACCATTATTTCTGAGGAAATACAGAGTGTGTTTTATGATGAAAGTCATATCGGGCTTGTATTCTTTAATTCTTCCGGTGATACGACATACCGCATGGAAGTCTATGACACTAATGCCAAGAAGGTTAGTGAACTCTTTTTCGATATGGAATATACCGATATTTTATTTGAATCGATTGGAATTGTTATCCATGATGACAGTGGGTGCATTATATATAATTGGGAGGGAAAACTGAAATTTGAGGGCGATTTTCGAGAATACATATCCTGTTTGATTCCTTCGGGAAATATTGCGAAGTATACAATTGTGACGGAGGACGGAATACAAGTGATAGAGCTGCATTAGAGAATTGAACTGCATTAAGAGAATAGAGCAGCATTAAGAGAATAGAGCAGTATTAAGAGAATAGAGCAGCATTAGAGAATAGATAATATTAGAAATAGACTGTATTAAAAAATAGACTGTATTAAAAGATAGGTTGTCCTAGGAGATAGGCTGTCTTAGGAGATAGGCTGTATTTTGGTGAAGTAATGCATTTTGTTGGAGGTAAAAGTTTGGAGATTAATATTTTATTTGTAATAGTGGTGGCAGTATTGGCAGTTGGCACGCTTTGGGGCTGGCAGCGGGGGCTTTTGGAAGGAATTATTCGTATTGTTTCGGGTATTTTGGGCGTGATTGTGCTTGTAATCGTTGCAAAAGGCGCAGGTAATTTTATGCAGGGCAGCTATGGCGGCGTGGTAATGGCATTAATACTGCTTGCGGCAATCCGCATGATTTATCAGATCGTCCGCTTAGTAACAGATTCCTTGAAATTGGTGCGTGCGCTGCCTGTCGGTAGACTTGCGGATAAGATTGCCGGTGCAGCGCTTGGATTGGTGGAATCGGTTGCGGTGATATGGCTGGCGTTTATCTTAATCGGGAGCTTTGACTGGTTTCATCTAAATACGTGGATTCAGGAACAGGTTGCAGAGAGTAAGCTGCTGACATTGCTGTATTTCTCAAATTATATTGTGGTGTTGTTGAAATAGAGGGAGGGGATTTGGATGACCAATGCAGATGTTTGGGATTATGCGATTGGTATGATTAAAGTGGACGGTTTAGAGCCGACAGAGGAATTTAAAGAATATATTGAAAAGGAAAAAAGGGGAAACAACAATGGAGGATGTAAAGAAGTTTCTTGATAAAAAATATAAGATGAACGGTTCAATGTGAGGAAGGGAATGGGGCTGCAGCATTAAGGGAAAAGTATACAAGATAGCATAATACCATGCTGCGGTTTATATAATATTTTGTATCATCACAGCTTATTGCGACAGCCCGTTATTTATATCAATTCCATTATTCAAGTAAATAATTTTGTATGACACAGAGCTTTATAAATCCACAAATTTCAAGTGAAATCGACCAAATCCAAAACTCGTATATTTTCCTATATGTATCAGTTCACCTATCATTAAGAGCATCAATACATCTTCTGTTATTTCTGTTAGTAATACGGTACCCCTTATGCCTTTTAAAATCATTTTTTTATTTTTTCTCATAGAATAGCGACTAACGCTTACCTCATGATGCTCTTGGTTGAGAATCTTTGGCATAGAACTGTCCTCATACTGATAAAAGATATCATTGTCTTTTCCCTCGAAGCAGTTCAAAATATAAATCCTACGTCTAATTGATTTCAATATTGCTTCCACTTGGAATTCTTTAATAAATTCGTTTTGATATTTTAAAGCCAGAGGAGTATCAAAAATTAAGATGGCATCTTTTCTTCCTTTAGACGATCCACACCGCATATTCCGGAATATAATATAATCATACAGCATATGCACTACATACCTGTCCATGTCAATTGTTTTTCCATCTAAAACAGACATGCCCTCCATATTTTTTATTCCAATAACATGGTATTTTGCATGATATTTTCCCAGCCCTTCCAGTTCGCCCAGCATGGATATCGCCTGATATAACTGATAAAAGTGAACTATTGTCTTACCAAACAATATCAAATAGAAGTTCAGCTTTTCACCATCTTTAAATTGTTCTTGGTAATTTTCACATTCAAGAACATATCCTACACCTCCATCCGTTGTAACAAAATCCGGCTTGCTATCAAATTTGGAGTATAAGATTCTTTGTACTGTACACTCTTTTTCAAAATCGCATGTTTCACATTGTCTGTCACGAACACAATTCATACGTAAAAGCATCTCTCCTATGCCGCCTCGGATAGCAGACACCTTATCTCTTGGCAGAACAGAATCCCCACAAAATGCCACTGTGAAATGTAACTTTATGAAACGTACCTGCAACGCATTAAATAATTCTATATCCATATCTGTTCTGCAACCTCTTATAAATTTGCTAATATTATACTTACGAGCGATTAGATTTTCCTTTCTGCACAGCACGTATTGCCCGCCTATGCAATATGGGCTGTGCAGAAATTGGAAAATCTAAACGGTCGTTAGTATATCATCATTCCAAATAACATGGAATGGCAACTGTATATGCGCCTATCACTATTTCGTCAGATACCGTTCCAGCCTTTAATGCAACCTTTTCTATACATGATCCATAAAATCTTTTAACGGGCTGCGCAAAGAATACGCTGCCTGCCTTTAAAAATATCAATGGTTTTTTAAAAGGCGAATCCGTTTCAGATGAAGTGTAACTGATTTTTGGATATTTTACAAACGTTTTATAGTAACCATTTATTGGATCACTTTTTCCAGGCACGAAATTAGAGAGTGCCACAAATGCATTTGGTTTTTCCGGAATTTTAAAACCTTCAAATAATTCCAATTCACCGAGTAATTTAAAAGCTCCTTTGCCGATAGAACGCTGTGCTCCGATTCCGGACATGAACATCTCTCTTAATGTACTTTCTAAAATCTTTTTTTCAAGCGTGGAATAAATGTAAATATCAAATCCCTCTGTCGAAAAAGTTTCTTCTATTTCAAACAGATTACTGTTCCCCTCTATATTTTCCACTGTATTCGTTTCGCGGTTTACCATGTTTCGCCACAACATTGCTTTGGTTTCGGTATCCTTTACAGTATCAGAATGTTCTAAAGATCCGTTAATAATCCTGTTAAAATCCTCCAGTGTAATATACGACAAGTTCTCCTTATTCTTATTTTCTATATATTTTTGATATCTTTCCTGTTTTGTGCGCAAATCATCCTGTCTTTTTTTTAATTGGCTTATCCCAACTGGAAGCGGCAATGTACCACTTGGAAATGCATTAGAAAAAATAATGTCTGGAATTCCGTTTTTATAACGGTAAAGGAGTTCTTTCAGAGCTTGTTCTCCACATTGATATAAATAACTCCAACAGAATGCACCAAAAAAAGTATCGCTTTGTAAGGGGGAACAAAAGGAGGATTCAGGTTCTATCTTAATTTTATATAAACTCATGTTATCCTCTCTTAGACAGACTTATTATCTTTGTCTTGTATTTGCGTGCAGGTAATCTCATAGTTAAATTTTACCTGCCCTGAACCTCTGGAACCACCTCCGCCTAAATAGGATTTTTCTACTAATTTCAAGCCCTCTTTTACTTTATCAATCAACTTATTCTCGTTATCTCCTTCGAAAACTCTCAGGATAATTTCAAAGTCAAAAGACATTCCAGCCGAAACTCTTTCTATTGTTCTCGGTGAACCAGCAGTTCCGGAATCTCTTATAATAATGTTTTCCGTCTTCCTTTCCAGATAGCCTCTTTGGTCATCTGGAAGTTTACTGATGATATCTTTGGACTCTTTTGAAAGGGTGGCATCCCGAACAATAATCCTGGTTGGTGCAGAAGGTGCGCCTTGGTACTTATGTGCGCCAAAAATTAGGCAGATAGGGCATGTAATCCTGCCACACCCACAAGGTTCTTTACTATTTAATCCCAATTTTTTTGTTTCTTTAATTATTGTATAAGCACCATATTCTTTTTCCAGTTCTGATCTCATTTTTCCCTTTAGGCTGGAACCAGGTATATACGGTTCTTTAGTAATTGGATTTTTGATCACTTCCCTGTCGATTCCACCTATTTCTAATGTGTTTGAAGAAGCTCCTATACTCAGCCCTGAAACACAGAAAATTGTTCCAGAAAATGTAACTATCTTATCTAATTTCATCTTTTATCCCCCTATCTTGAATTCTCTCTTGGTAAATATGCAATCAATGACTGGAAATGTTTTACAAACGCATCCAAATCTTCCTTATCTTTTATATTAGAAACATTTAAGTCTATGAATTCCCTGAAATCATCAGTTATCGTAGCTCTTTCCAATGCATAGGCAGCAGCAGGCATAAGTTCATACAGTGTCGCTTTCAGTACATCTAAAGGTTCCCCTCTCAGACGCAGACTATCCTGTATCCACCTTGCATGGTCATAAAATTTCCAGATTTGAGATAACTTGTTTTTATTCTTATTTTTAAATGTTCGCTTGTCCCTTCTGTCATATGCCAACTCATCAGCGAGCCTTTTGGGATATTTCACAATGAATTCTTCCTTTAGACACTTTTTCCCATCCACTAATTTAAAGTACCCCTTTTTCAAAGATTCTTCGTACTCAGTAAATAAATCATTCAATCTTCCTTACCTCCTTTGTTAACTGAAGTGCATACTTTACACAAAACTCCACATAATAAAAATTTTTATCTGTTCTATAATAATCGGATGCATTCTTATATAATATTTTGCAATAATCCTGAAGCCATTTATCCTTTTTCAACGATTCGCTATTTCTTGCCATGTCATATGAAAACATCGGAAGAAACATTAATTGATTCGGATCATTATTGTTTAAATACTTTTGGTACATACTACTATAATTTGCAAGCCGTTTTATCATTGATGAGCCAGTATTTGTTATGGCATCTGCAAACTTTCTGCCACAGTCAATCTGTTCCTTAAAATCTTCCCATGACATCACTTTTCCAAGAAAATATACACCATTCCTGCCCTGTTTATTTGAAGATATCTTCTCATCTGCCTCCTTTTTTACTTGTTTCAGTTTCTCTTCGCAATATTCTGCCAAAGTGGATATATGCCCTCCGCTTTCTGCCATACAGATTGCTGCTGACAGGGTCATGCACTCATTATTTCCCGTATATGTATGGAATTTTTCATTAATATCAATTGCAAGGGCAGGCATCTCGTTCCATGGACCAATAAAAAACAGGTCGTCCCCACCAGAAAAAACACAATATACATTTTGGTATCTGTTTATTATCAGATCCTGTAAACAGCCGCCAAAGAATAATTCAAGCATATGGGACAAAGTGTTAACCCTCGAAATTGATACCGCATCCCCGCTATCGTCCCGCAATCCTTCGGAAAACAAAAATCCCAGTGTATCCACATCTGCTTTTAAAATGCCGAGTTTTTTACTTCCTGTTGCTTCATCTGCAATCTCACCAAAAGTCTTTACCTGCCCATGTTCTTTTGTAGGAACATGGTTTACCCCATAATAGGTTATGACGGGCTTATCATACATACCATTTATATCCGGATCATTTAACAGCATAATTAAATAGTTTTCTTCCCCGCCTGCATCTATTTCCAGATTTAGATAGTAATCATCCAGCAACTTATACTGACCTCTTTTCCTGCTAAAAGAGAACATCCTTATCTTTGGCAGTCTGCCGCCAATTTCTGTATCGACCTCACAATTGGGGCATATGTTCTGGTCACTCTCTACAAGTGCACTCCTGCATGAAGAACACATAGACTTATGAGCCAGATCCTGATAGACAACAAACCGCTTTGTCTGCCATTCTTCTCCACTAATTAATATACTCTCCAACAACCTGTTCTTTTTGCCATTTATTTTTTTTGATAACATTACAATTGTATTACTATAGTTTCGTGTGTCGTTATCTGTTACTTTTTCCCATACAAGTTCCATTGAGAGATTGCCCTTAAATTTTTCATATAAAAATACGGATACTTGTTGTTCCACTTTATTAAGCAGGTTGTCAATATCATCTGTATTAGGTAATAGAAGATAGAACTTTCCGCCTGTCAGCATCAAAATATTCACCATCGGCAGACCTGACTTATGTATTATACAATGTGCCAAAGCACTGACCATAGCGTTTACATAAAAGGAACGTGCACGGAGTCTTTTAGCCACACCTCCAGTCCCTACTTTTGAAACAGAAAATATATAATTCTGTATTCCAGAAAAATGTCCCGCTGCCATGACAAATGGTACGTCTTTTTGTCCGGCTTTCATCAGTGCAGCAGTTATCGCTGTTGTTGTCCTGATATACTCATAAAGCGAAACATCCTCGAACTGTTTTCCACTGGCAGGAATACACCAAAAATACTTTTTTAGCAATGTATCCATAACGACCAGAAAAGAATCAAATTCTTTTGGTGAGGAGCACATTAACATTTCTAATTCCTTGCTAAAATCGTTCATGAGTTTTTGGCAATCAAAGTTCTTATTTTCACAACATGGAATAGTGCTTTTCATATTTAATGCAGCTGTTTCATAATACATCTTTGTCGGATATTTGCCTCTTAAACTTAAATTTGAGAAAATGCTACACAGGGGATGGCTATGATTGCTTCCTTCTATACAATCACCTAAAGCCAGTTCCTTAGCCCTGCAAATAATACCCCAATTTTCCGCAGGTTCTGACTCCTCAAGAAGTTGTTTTAATTTAATATAATCTACGTACCTAGCAAATAGTGTTTCATATTTGGAAAGAAATTCTGTTATGGAAGCGCCTGTCATTAATGGCAATTCTGATATCATTGCACCAAGAATCGTTTCATATATTAATTCACCCATTTCACTTTCTCCTATATAATATTTAACAGATTTACAATTCGTTCCATTACAGTCAAACCATAATTGGCAGCACTTATATAAAAATACTGGTTATATAGATTTGGTTCAAGCCCGCCAAATCTATCACAATACAATATGCCGTATACTCTATTATTATTGCATCTATCCGCAATTCTTGCATAAGCAACATTTTCGTCAGGAACAAACCCTTGTTGCTTGCATTCTTTTTCATCTACCTGATAAATAATGATATCATATTCGGCTACCAAGTTATCAATTTCCCTGTTTTTAACGTTTCCTCTAACTTTTTTCTTTTCAACCTGATACTGCTGATTTTTTAAAATATCATATACTTCAATAAGATTTTTGCTTTCACTCTGCTGCAGCAAAAATAATATCTTTTTGTTTTTAGCATCATGCTCTTTTTTAATACATTTATCCAGATACTTTTTATTTTCATTTCCACCAATAAATTTTGATATTTCTGTTTCAACCTGATCGGTATATTGTTCCTGTATCATATTTTCAATATCTTTTCTCCCCTTAATCTCAAAAAAACCAAACAATGCAGTTAATATAACACCAATCATGCTCACTATCTTTATTAGGTAGTCCTGTTGTTTTTCTACAAATTCTCTGTATTTTGCAATTTCATTTTCTAAAAAGTCTATTGTCTGGGTATATTCTGTCTGGGATTCTGACTGATAATGTAAATTCTGCGTGTGTATATTTTTTTCGAACTCTTGATACATCTGATCTATGTGATAACACATATAAGAAATAATAATAAGTAAACAACATAGTATAATTAGCAATATGGGTGTTATAAGATTTGTTTTTTTCTTCACTTTTATCATCCCTTCACATTCAATTATCTTTTTCAGTATATAAATTATTTAATAACACTTCTAAGTCTTGATTTGATCAATAGATTTTAAATTATTCTCTTGTGACAATTTTCTCCTTCGGGGAAAATCTATTTCAAAGTATCCGCTCATAAACTGCCGAAATGAATATTTGCTTGACAAGAAGATTTACGGCAGTTAATTACGGATTTTTTTATAATAGTTTATTCTTTTCTTTTTTATGGACAAGGGACAGTCTTGTTTGTGTCAATTCCCTTAAATGGGTAACAACCAATTCTACTAATGAGGGCAAAATACTCGAAAGAGGAAGTGGAAAAAAGTTTCAATTCCCTTAAATGGGAAACATCCATTTCTACTTGGTTCTTGAAGCATAGGCAATCAGCTAAAATAGTGTGTCAATTCCCTTAAACGGGAAACATCCATTTCTACGTGTAATGCAGTCAGGGATATACATCTTGGAAATTGATGTGTCAATTCCCTTAAACGGGAAACATCCATTTCTACGTGGATTATTATGATCCACTAATCAAATTCGCTAGTTGTGTCAATTCCCTTAAACGGGAAACATCCATTTCTACCGGAAAGCGGCCATGTGCCATAGTAGACATCAACCTGTGTCAATTCCCTTAAACGGGAAACATCCATTTCTACGGTATCCTCTCACAAGCCGCTAAAATCAAGGCTTACAGGACTCATTTTTGCGGGTAATTGTCTGAATATTCTGATAACTTCTTTGTATAGTTCACTTTTATGTTTTTCTAAAAATTGTATTCATATCTGTACAATCCTGCTGCTAAATTATGGTTTTATTCTACCATACATAATACAAATATTCAATCTTTAAATATGCTTTTTTACAAAATATCAAATAAAAAGACCAAAATCCGCTTTTTATATCTTGCGCATTAAGGTCTTTATATTTTTAAAAGCTGTCATCGCATATGAATGAAACAGATATGGTCTGATATATGACATGTATCAGCAGGGCAAGGGCTTAGTGTCTGCCGGATATGGGTATTTGCAGATAATCAATCAGGGCAGTTTCCATAAGCCGGGAATAGTTTACCTTTTGTTCTTCCGCAATCCTTTTCAGCCATGCTGGGAGAGTGATGTTTGTCTTGATGCGCTCGTTATCTTTTTTCATGCGGAATAAATCGGGGTGGATTGTAACAGGCATTACAACATTTCCCCCTGTATCTTCTTTGGAGAGGTTCATGGATGGAGTGGGGATTTCCGCATTCCAAAAGATTATGGAATAAAACAATATATATTTTGAACAGTTCCTATCAATATAGGGATTTTGAAAATTTAATTGCAGAATTTAATTGTGAAAGTGCTTAACTGAACATTTATTTCATGACCTAATGTTGGGGTCAAAGGGGTATTTTAGAAAAAGGAGTTATACAATTTCAACAAAAATAAGCTTGAGATGTATTGATTAGAATATGTTTTCAATTCATTTGTTATGCAATTTCACAACAGTTATATTAAAAATTGACCTTTTGCCTCCTGCATCATAGTATATAAATTACTTAATAACGCTTCTAAGTCTTAATTTGATCAATAGATTTTAAATTATTCTCCTGTGACAATTTCCTCCTTCGGGAAAATCTATTTCAAAGTATCCATTCACAAACTGCCGAAATGAATATTTGCTCGACAAGAAGATTCATGACATTTAATTATGGATTTTTTATAATAAATTATCCTTTTCTTTCTTTTATGTACAAGGGACAGTCTTGTTTGTGTCAATTCCCTTAAACGAGAAACATCCATTTCTACAGCGCATTGCACATTTTATATGAAAAGGAGGAGTTTGTGTCAATTTCCTTAAACGGGAAACAACCATTTCTACTCTGCCAATATTACAGGCGAAGAGGCTGCAGATTTTTTGTGTCAATTCCCTTAAACGGGAAACAACCATTTCTACTGTAACCTATTTCAAGAGTAGTGCAGAAACGTCTTTGTGTCAATTCCCTTAATCGGGTAATAACCATTTCTACGTTACCTATGCCAACAAGTAGAAAAATAATTGTAGTGTGTCAATTCCCTTAATCGGGTAACAACCATTTCTACTTTGCGTACTCCTGTCTGTGTTCATAGAAACAAGGCTCGTGTCAATTCCCTTAATCGGGTAACAACCATTTCTACGATATGGAAGCCCTAAGAACAACCCGAAAAACAGTTTAGTGTCAATTCCCTTAATCGGGTAACAACCATTTCTACGTCTTAGAGAAAAGATAAACGGAGAATTAGAAGAAAGGTGTCAATTCCCTTAATCGGGTAACAACCATTTCTACCAGCTTGCCGTAAAAGTGATTGCTCCGACAGATGAGTGTGTCAATTCCCTTAATCGGGTAACAACCATTTCTACAAATGCAAAAACACTAATTACGATGTAACAATTGTGTGTCAATTCCCTTAATCGGGTAACAACCATTTCTACGGTATCCTCTCACAAGCCGCTAAAATCAAGGCTTACAGGACTCAT
>CBCOYO010000003.1:0-576 GCA_965114465.1 uncultured Lachnospiraceae bacterium | reverse complement strand
GTCTTAATTTGATCAATAGATTTTAAATTATTCTCCTGTGACAATTTCCTCCTTCAGGGAAAATCTATTTCAAAGTATCCACTCACAAACTGCCGAAATGAATATTTGCTCGACAAGAAGATTCATAACATTTAATTATGAATTTTTTATAATAATTTATTCTTTTTTTCTTATATGAACAAGGGACAGCCTTGTTTGTGTCAATTCTCTTAATTGGGCAACCTTCATTTCTACGAAGCAGTAAAACCGCAAGAAATTGAAACTCCTGATGTGTCAATTCCCTTAAACGGGAAACATCCATTTCTACCGTAGAAGAAACTACAGAGGAAGAATCCTCAAGTGTGTGTCAATTCCCTTAAACGGGAAACGTCCATTTCTGCTTCCGAACGCAGAGTGGTCTAGTGGCACGCCATATGCATTGTGTCAATTCCCTTAAACGGGAAACATCCATTTCTACAGAAAATAGGCGATGGGATGTGCGATGAAGTCATTTGGTGTCAATTCCCTTAAACGGGAAACATCCATTTCTACGGTATCCTCTCACAAGCCGCTAAAATCAAGGCTTACAGGACTCAT
>CBCOYO010000002.1:40088-65051 GCA_965114465.1 uncultured Lachnospiraceae bacterium | reverse complement strand
GAAGCGTTCACTCGTTATACATTTAGATTGGCAATTGTTTTCGTTCATGAGTATATTAACAAACTTTAGTATTTGGGGCTGTCGCAATAAGCTTTTAAAACACAAGATATAGTATATGTTTTAACACTGTATTGAATTATCTTGTATCTGTTTGCTTTCGTGCGACAGCCTCGTTAACTTTCTTTAGAATATGTATTAGTTTCAACTAACCATATATGTGAAATAATGGATGGGGCTGTCACAATAAGCTTCGATGATACCCAATATGGTATAAATCTTAGCACAGAGTTAGACTATCTTGTATCCATTTGTCTTAATGCGACAACCCCACCCCTATATTTAATACCAGTTAGTATTCACTAACTATATATTATAATATGACTCCTTACAGCCTTTGTCAATGATTTTTCCATAACTAACCATAGTTTCATCATACTAACCAATATGTTAGGAAATACTAACTCAATTATTTGTGCAAATTATCCATATTTACCAAATTTATGTTTTCTTATATATTTTATACTTTTTCTTATTTAATCAAATCTAATTGTGACAGCCCCTTCTATAGTTTCTCCACATACACACAAAAAGAGATACCCTCATATAACCAGATTCAAAGATTTTCTCCCCATACGCATAAAAAGAGATGCCCACCCTTACCACACGGTCAGCATCTCTTTTTTATTCCTATCTGCTAGATATTACTTTGTTCATTTCTCAAAAATGCCTATCTGGCACTCTTTTGTCCTTTTATCTATTGTCCTATAGTATTTTATTCCCTGCCCATTACGCACTTGCGCAATAAGTCTACCGGAATCATTGTTACTGCCAGCAGTACCACAGCAATCCAGCCCATCAAGCTAAACGGTACGCAGCTAAACATATTTCCAATCCACTCAAACACCGGAATCGGTATTAATGCTGCATTTACAATTGCTGCCTGCACCAATATAATCGTAAAGAATACCTTTAAAAAGCCTGTATTTTCATTGAGTCCTTTAAAGATGCCAAAACCGTCATCCCTTACATTAAAGCCGTTAAACAATGCGCCAACAATAAACAGTACAAAGTAGCCTGTCATATGTTGTTCTTCGGTATCGAACATATCATAGTTCTCTGCAAAGAACGGATGTTTTAAATATACAAAGCTGATAATCGTCATCCATGCGCCCATAATTAATATCTGCGCCATCATCTTTTTGCTGATAATGCTTTCATCACGGCGTCTTGGTTTCTCAGACATATACTTTTCAAGTGCCGGCTCGTTTCCAAGCATAATCGCACCCAGCCCATCCATTACAAGGTTAACAAACAATAAATGCGTAACCTTGAGTGGCTCTTCCACGCCGAAAAATGGTGCAATCGCACTGACAATAACCGCTGTGACATTTATCACAAGCTGGAATTTACAGAACTTTAAAATATTGTGGTAAATCGTTCTTCCATACCAAATCGCATCCTTAATCGACTTAAAGTTGTCATCCAGAATTACAATTTTTCCAGCTTCCTTGGCTGCTTCTGTACCGCTGCCCATTGCAAAGCCGACATCTGCACGTTTTAGTGCTGGAGAGTCGTTTACACCGTCACCAGTCATGCCTACCACAAGATTCATCTCCTGACACAGCCGTACCATTCTTGATTTGTCAGTTGGCAGCGCACGTGCAATTACGCGGATATTAGGAATAATCGCCTTAACCTGCTCGTCAGACATCGCATTTAAGTCTGCTGACGTCAATGCTCTATCCGCATCGGTTGTAATCAGTCCTGCATCCTTTGCAATGGATACAGCCGTTTCCAGCCTGTCACCGGTAATCATAACAACTTGAATCCCTGCTTTTTTCACTTCCGCAATCGCTTCTCTTGCTTCTGGACGCACATCATCACGAATCGCAACAAGACCAATTAACACAACGTCTTCATTAATTTTATTTTCCACAAGATTCTTTGTAGAATAGCCAAATGCCAGCACACGCATTGCCCTAGATGCAAGTTCGTTAATCTTCTTATTCAATGCATCCAGATTTAGTGGAACTTCATTTCCATTCTTGTCAAGTGCCTTTTTCGCTGACACCAAGAAACGCTCTGGCGCACCTTTGTAAAATGTTTTTCCAAGGCTCTTAATCTGCGCTTGGCTGAATTTATTTGCGGAATTAAAGCCTTGTGAAGCTGTTACCTCGCATTCTTTGTTTGATGCAAGCATATTAAATGTATCCTCGCCGATAAACTTCATCAACGCCTGATCAGTTGCATTACCACCGATTACTCTATGCTCTCCATCAAACATAGAAGCAGTATTTTTTCCAATTGCGACATCCAGCAGGCTCTTTATCTTGCCAGTATTTTTTAGTTGATCCATTGGAATGGTTTCACCCTGTGCTGTAAAGAACTCAACAACTTCCAGCATTCCTTTTGTAATCGTACCCGTTTTATCACTAAATAAAATATTCAGCGAACCAGCCGTTTCAATACCTTCCGCCTTGCGCACCAATACATTGTGATCCAGCATTTTACTGGTATTCTGCATTAGTACCAGTGAAATCATTAACGGCAGACCCTCCGGAACTGCACAGACAATAATTACAATTGCCAGCGTAACTGCCTGAATGACATTTTGCAGGATATCTGACCAGTCATTCATAAAATACTCCGAAATTCCACCAGCATCCATAATAAAGAAAATCATATACAGCACGGCAATTACAACTGCGCCGATATAACCGAAAGTTGAAATCTGTCCTGCAAGCTTTGCCAGCTTCACCTTTAATGGAGAATCTGGCTCATCCTCTTGCATTTCCTCTGCCATTTTACCCATAATGGTTTTTAAGCCCACTCTGCGCACATCCAACACGCCCTCGCCGTCAAATACAACCGCACCGCGAAACAAAGAGTGCTTGTCCACAAAAGTGTCACCTGTGATTTCATCAGGAAAATCTGCTACGTTCTCCGCCGCCTTTAACTCCGTATGCTCTATCGCAGTTTTTTTACATTCCTCTGCCTCACCGTTTAATGCAGAATTGTCTACACGCAAATCGCCATCTACCAATACACCATCTGCTGGTATTTTATCGCCCGACTGCAATAAGACTTTATCCCCCACAACCACATCATCGACATCAATCACAGTTACCATCCCATTGCGGTAAACCTTACAGGTATCTTTTTTGGTGCTGTCCTTTAGTTCTCGGTACTTTGTGTCACTTGCGACGCTGGTTTTTGCCGATACAAAAGCGACAATCAATACTGCCACAATTGTTCCCACCGGCTCATAAACCTCGGCATATCCCAAGAAAAACATGCCTATCATAATCGCCGCAATCACAAGCAGAATCCGAATCATCGGGTCGCCAAACGTTTCCTTAAACGCTTCCAAAAAAGTTGTCGGTTCGGAATCTGGTATCGCGTTTGAGCCATGCTTCTCGCGCGCTACGCGTACCTCCTCATCTGTTAGTCCTTTTATTTTCATAATAATCTCCATTCTTGCCTCACCTGCCACTTGGGGCGCAGGCACAATATTTACTTATATAACCATATAAAACAACGATGCTTAACGATATCGTTCTACCAATTCCGGCAATCCGGGGTCGTTTGTTCCCTGACCAATAGCATTAAATTTCCACTCACCATTATGTCTATAGACTTCGCCGAAAATCATCGCCGTCATACCAGAATAATCATCTGTCAAACTGTATTTGCACATCTCAGTATTTTTGCTTGCATCTACCAAACGGATAAACGCATTTTGAATTAATCCAAAGTGCTGTTTGCGCTGCACTGCCTGATAAATCGTTACAACTAATACAATGCGATCATACTCACTTGGAATTTTAGCAAGATCTACAATAATCTGTTCATCATCCCCTTCTCCAGCACCCGTTAAATTATCACCCATATGCTGTACTGTTCCTGATTCGTGCCGCAAATTATTAAAAAATACAACATCCTTTGGGTCAGTCAACTTCCCGTTTTTCAGCAAAAATGCCGAAGCATCGCAGTCGATTGGCTGCGGTTTTGGCGCAAAAAAGCCTCTTTTCTGCTGCACCTCGTCCCAACCCAAGCCAACGACTACTTTAGAAAGCCCTGCATTCTCTTTCGTCAAACTTACCTTCTGTCCTTTTTGTAAGCTAATTGACATTTTTTATTTTCCTCCTAATTCTTCGCAGATTTCATCTGCATTCGTCCCATTCTGTATCAATCTTTGTTCTGTGCAGGCTTCTACTCTGCATCAATCCCATAATTTGCGCAGAGCGCACCGAGTCCGCCTTGGAAACCGCTTCCAATTGCATTAAACTTCCACTCGTTATTATTTTTATACAATTCTCCGAAAATGGCTGCGGTTTCAATAGAGAAATCCTCACCTAAATCATAACGCAAAAGTTCTTCCCCCGTTAATTCATTATAAATTCGGATAAATGCATTGTTAACCTGACCGAAATTTTGACGGCGCTGTTCTGCTTCATATATTGTTACTGTAAAGGCAATTCTTGTAATATTTGCAGGAACTAATGACAAATCCACTTTAATCTGTTCGTCATCGCCTTCTCCCTCGCCGGTCAGATTATCTCCCATATGTTCCACGCCTCCTGATGCGTGTTTTGGGCTGTTAAAGAATACAAAATCTCCCTGTGAAGATACTTTCCCACTGTCCGTTAACAAAAATGCTGCAGCATCCAAGTCAAAGCTTCCGCCTGTGTCAAATGCGTTAACATCCCAGCCTAAACCGACTACTACCTTTGACAGTCCCGGGTTATCCTTTGTAAGACTTACCTTCTGCCCCTTTTTTAAACTAATCGGCATTTCTTTTCCCTCCAAAATAAAATTCCTACTGCGCTAAAATAACATCATGCAAATAAAATATTATGCAACCATTATATTCAAAAATAATAGAAAAATAACTTCTTATGCTACTTCAATTCCATAATGTCCGCAGAGTGCAGCTAATCCACCTTGGAAACCACTTCCAATCGCATTAAATTTCCACTCACCGTTATGCCGATAAAGTTCGCCGACAACAACCGCCGTTTCTATTGAGAAATCCTCACCTAAGTCATAGTGAATCAGCTCTGTTCCTGTTACTTCATCGACAATGCGAATAAAAGCATTCGATACTTGTCCAAAATTCTGCCTGCGCACATCGGAATCATAAATCGTTACCGTAAAGGCAATCCTTGTAACATTTGCTGGAATCAGACTAAGGTCAACTTGAATCTGCTCATCATCACCCTCACCTTCACCAGTCAAATTGTCACCCATATGTTTTACAGCTCCGCTTGCATGTTCCAGATTTCCATAGAAAACAAACTCTTTTTCTGTTGGACATTTCCCGTTTTCTCCTACCATAAATGCCGCAGCATCCAAATCAAAATCAGCGCCAGAATCAAACGTATTTACGTCCCATCCCAAACCGACCATGATTTTCTTTAACCCTGGGTTTCCTTTTGTTAAATCTACTTTCTGTCCTTTTGATAAATTAATTGGCATAAATTCACCCTCCTTAGATTTAAAATATTGAATAATTTATATATTTACTTTGCTGCGGGCATATGAAACTTTTGGTTAAATTCCTTTTTGATTTGGTCAAGGCGCGCCTGATCTTCAATGCGCTTTTTCCTTGCATCATCTTGAATCCGTTTTGTTTCGTCTATACCATCAACAATAGTTTTCCATGTGTTTTCGAGCGTTTCAATTTTTACAGAGCTGCCCGACGCAAGCTGCGCAGTACGCTTAGATTGCTCTACAGTATTCTGCGCATTTTTAATTAACATCTCATTGGTTCTCTCGTCGAGCGCCGTCAATGCATCCGCCTGAATCCGCTGACGCTTTAATAAAATCGCCTGCGCAATCCCCTGTTTAAATACTGGCAGCGTAATAATAAACGCTGAGTTAATTTTCCGAACAAGATTCATATTGCTAAATTCCATTGTCTTTATCATTGGAATCGACTGCATTGCAACACTCTCTGCGGTACGCAAATCTTGTGTGCGCTGCTCTAGCATCATCAGCGCCTGATTTAATGACTGTATTTCAAACTGGATAGACGTGTCACCGCTTGCCGCCATATCCTGCTCACGCTGCGCAATATATGCTTCTAGTTCGCGGCAGCCTTGCTCACCTGCCAGAATATATTTTACCAATTGATGATAATATTCTACATTGGCGTCAAACATTTGATTTAACTTACGGTTTGACTGCTTGATTTCATTTTCATACTGTTTAAGTTGGATATAGATTTTATCCACTTCCTCACCCATAGTATGATATTTTGCCAAAATCTTATCCAGTTGTTTTCGCATATTGCCAAAGAGCTTATCCAAAAATCCCGGATTATCTTTAAGTTCATCTACATCAAATTTATCCATAATCTTGGCAAGCGTTCCCAGCATTTCGCTGGAATCGTCAATCTGCGACATATTCATACTGTTTAGTATTACATCCGATGCCTTTGAAATCTCCTCTGCTGCTTCTGCACCGAAGGATACAATGGTTTCCAGATTGTTAATCTCAATGGTGCTGACAAGCGCATCCACCTCCGGCGAATCCACCAGACGCGTATTCATCTCCTGTCTGTCTGCCACAATATCATAGCTTTCCACCACTTCAATCTCGTTCTTTGCAGCCGGCGGTGTTGTCACCACTGACTGTTGTGCCGTCTTACTAAAATCAAGTCCCATTCCCTATAAATTCTCCTTTCTTATCTTCTTCCGAATATACGTTCCCTCCATGAACGGCGCGCGTTCACAGATATTTTATCAAAGTTGGGAATACTTAAATCATATAAATACTCCCCAATCTGATATTCCTCCATTACTTTTTTGGCAAAATATTTCTCCACACACTGATATCCTGTTGGTACATAAAATACCACATCAAAGCCGACTAAGTTCAAAAATGCGGTTAAAATACTATCCTCCTGCGAAATCATACCCTCTGAGGTATTAATATAAATCAATTTCGGGTTTTTCTGTGTAAAATCAAATTTTTGTATCAGCCTGACTATATCCCTATTTAAGTTTAAAATCGTTGCCGTTATGGTAAATTCTGTTCCGTTTTGAAATGTACCCTCTATCACTTGCGAATCAATCAGCATTTGCAGTTTATCTAAAATATGCTCCTGCACTTCGTCACGCAGAACACCATATGCATAACTGCTGTGTTCCTTAATTTTGTCCCGCAGCAACTTACCATTTTTTAAAAAACCAGCCACATATGCCTTTATGGGATTACTGTCCTCTCTGCGAATATAGGGAGCGCCTTTTATTACAATGGTATCCGGCGTCATTAATTTCTTGAGTTCCGACCAATATTCTGGCACTCTGCCCTCTTTTACCCCTGATACTTTGGCAAAAAGCACCGGAAGCGTTACAATGGAATCCGTAACATTAAAGTTCGGGCGAAAACGCATTTCTTGTTCCCAAAGCAACGCAATTTCTTCATAAATACATTGCAGCGTAACCGAAACAGCTTTCTGATACTGGCGGTTGCGGTACATACCGGAATCCTGATACATCATTGTATCCAAGTCCCGCTCAGCATGATATGCGGCTGTTGCCATATGCATCCCATTGCTGTCGCGCGGAAATTTCTCCACAGTCAAAGAATCTGCATAGTGCACTTCATACAGATTGGATGCCGAAAGACAGCACTGGCTGTTTAGATTAGGCACTAGCACTACTATATCCACTGGTAACAGGCTTAGCAACTGCAAAAACAATGCTTCATTATCATTGCGGCAGCCGCCAAGATAAATAAAACACGCCGTATTGGGCAGCCTTAAATTTTTAAATAATTTATCCGCATAACGCTTTAACCAGCAAATCATATAGACAGCCTTATTGACAAGACGGTTTAACGACTCGCCCGAGGATTTTGCTTCCGCAAGCATGGTATCCATAAACGCTTTTTTCATAAGTTTCTGCAATTCATTGTCTGCGGCATATATTATATTCGCTGATATATCTGCTGCCATCTGACTGGCATTTTCATAATTTTTGCGCCGTACCGCGGCAATCTCCTCATTGGCTGGCGGTGGCAGCATTTGCTCAGCAATTACGAGATTTCGTTTTGCCTGAACAAGCTCTCTGTAAAATTGATACAGGTCATTTATATAGGTCAGCTTATCCTCCACACCCCAAATCCGCAGAAAACCATTATAGAAAAAACGGCTGTCGCTTCCTCGTTCTGTGGCAGGTTTCAAAATATCCTGAAGTCCGCTCCCCTCCATCCATGCATTGGTGCAGTTCATCCATTTCGGCGGCGCTCCATACAAACGTTCTATATTACTGCGTTCCTCCAATTCCTTACGCAGCATTTTCATACTAAAACCCTCCGGAAAAGCGCCAAGCCCCACCTGATCAAAGCGGTCAGAATATGCCATTCCTCTATCCACCGCAGCATAGGCATTATCGCCTTGATACTGCAACAATACAACATCACAGCCCGATTTCGACAGCATCGTAATTAATTTTAATTCATATGTGCTTACAGTACCCTCGTATAAAATTTTGGGGATTGTATTCTCACCAAGCAGATTGACAACACGCTCAAATTTATAGTACAGCCAACACATAAATTTAATATACGCATTGCGCAGCATATTGTCATTTTTGCCCTCTGTACGCATCTGCATTAAGGTATCATATAGTGCCGCAGTTAAATTTTTACGCTGGTAATCATTCATTCTCGGCAGCCATTTTTTCAAGCTTTTCTCCAAAAATGCCATGTCCAGCCGAAATTCTGTCCCCATTATCTCCCCGTAATACGAAAGCTGTTTTCCGTCCGGATTCGGGATTCTGCCCTCAATCACAACACCTGTCCGTCTTGCTTCCTCATAATACTTTATCAAAAAATCTTTCACACTATCATTGTAGCCATTGATTCGATACAGATATACGCCTTTTTCCCTGCGATCTTTATATTTTATAAAATAATCATTTAAACTGCTTAACGTCCTGCGTTCAAACATTTTTCCCGATTCACCTCAAGTATCTGCCTATTGAAAATTTGCCCATTGATAATTAACTTATTAAAAATTACCTATTAATAATTTATACTGCACACCGATTAAATTTACAGTACAACCAGACTGCGAACCGCCAGTCATGTACTTTCCTGACGGCATCACTGTAAATTCTGGCGGTTTGCAGTATACCTATTGAAAACCTCTTACAAATCCATGAATAAATTCATAGCCAACAGCAAGGTTAATATTCTGTCCCTCATCAAATCCCAGTGTGACAATGCCGACCACTTCGCCCTGCATATTTAACACTGCGCCGCCAGAACTACCATTGGAAATTGGTGCTGTAAACTGTATCATATCCACATTGTCTATTTTACGAAATCCCGATATTATGCCATCTGACACCGTATTAAAAAACCCCAGCGGGCTTCCAATTGCCACCACCTTCTGCCCTCTTACAAGCGGCTTACGCCCCTGATAAATTGGAAGCGGCTGAAGCTGTCTGTCAATACGGATAACTGCCAAATCCAGAACGGAATTATATTTAATTAATTCCTCTGTTTTATAAGCCGTATCATCATCCTCGATCCGCACAGAATAGTATGACCCACAAGTAACATGATTGTTTGTTAAAATATATCCATCCCGCCCCACCATAATACCAGAACCGCTGCCAACAATTTTTCCCGATTTATCATGAATTGCAATCATTACAATCGAGGAAGCCCGCAGTGCCAAATCCTCAAACGCAAGGTCTGCTGAAGGAGCTGCTGGCTGTATAGGGCTTCTGTTTTGCCGTGTTGCTGCAGCGTGCGCATCATGCCCTTGGTGACGTGGGATTTTAATTACAATTTTACTGGGTTCTTGGTTATTTTTCTGACGAATATCCCTGTTCTGCTGTAGATTGCTGTTTCTAACTGCATCTACATTATAGTTTCGAGAATTACTACCTAAAGCATTACTAAAATTTTTATTCTCACATTCATTTTCACTGCCATTACTTATCACATTCATATACTGGTTTCTATTATACTTTGGCAGTTCAATTTCTTGGAAAGCACCAATAACAATTTCCTGTATTATCCCCAGCTTCTTTGCTTTCTCATCAATATCCGACTTATTCTGCAGTAGCAGCACATCTATCCCCAAAAGAACCAGCAAATAACAAAAATAATATTCCTGCTCTTTTGTTACATTATGAATTACACATTTCCTTGCCAAATCTGCCTTGGGATTTTTTATAAAATCATATCCCATATTATCCAACCAAAACAACAGCTTTACCACGAAATTTTTCTCCATAGACGCACTTGTATTCGGATGATATGTATGATACGACTCCAAAACTTTACAAACCGCTGTGCCTATAATATCCTCCAAACCATCACTGCTTTTTAAATGATTCGTAAAAAGCACTGTCTTCCCACTTTGTATCCAATTGTCGTAGTATTGAGAATAAACCTGAATATCCTGTGCTTCCGTTAACTGCGGAAACCCCAAAAAACGATAATAGACCGCCTGACCCTGCGCCGCTTTCTGCATAAGCGACTTATCCAATTCTGCAATGTCCTCCCGATATGTACCGTTTACGCCCAGCACACTTAGGAAAAAAACCTCTTTGCAGTTCTGATCTGCCTTGCCCATAATATTGGCAAAGGCATTGATAGAGTTCAGGCTTATGGAGTTGATTCTTTTTTCAATATAATGGTATCCCATATTCCAATTCCTTACCTGCAAAATAAGAAACCTCTTTGCAGTTCTGTTTCCAATTTTAATTCAAAAATAACCAATTTGCAATTATCATATCACATAAGCACAAAATATGCTAGACAATTTATTCAAAGATGCTTCAAATAAAGAAAATTTTAAGATTTTACGTACGAATATCTCGTGCAATTTTGACAAAATATGTCCATTTGTCGGCACAATTGTCCAATGGAAACAGGAAAAATCAATTCTGTAGAATTACTGCTATACTGCCTTGCTATTTTTCATTCGCTATTATATTGTCTAAATAATCCCAATGGCTTTCCCCAGTAAGCTGGATATTATAATATCCCAACTCCTCACTTTCTACGTATTCCCATTCCTGTGCTTCTCCTAAGCGGAACGTACTATAATGAAGATTGATGCAATTCCACTCCGAATTCATTTTTGCCATATTAATATTGAGTTCACCATTTTCGCGCAGAATATATTGAACCGATTCATATTGTTCCAAGTCTAAAAATTGGGGAATCGGTGCTATTGCCTCCACTTCCTCCTTTGTCACTTCCCGCGCAGATAGTTCTCTCCATTGCTCATGATTAAATTCAAAAGGATACAGCTTCCATGTGTGTCCTGTAAATAATACCTTTCCCTCGCCCAATTCCCAACCAAGTTCAAGGGTACTGTCATACGTATCCTCCGTTATCATTATCTGCCCCTCACTATCAATACGCATAGAAGCCGGCAAATAAGAAAGGTCAACAGGCTGATCATCCTTTACTGTCATTACATCCGTAATCCACGGCATACCAATATCATGACTTAAAAATAGATAGATTTTCCCATCCTGCTTAATATACTGCTGCTGTGCTTTATAGACACCTCCTAATCCACTTAATTGTTTTACAGTATAATTGCTATCCACAAAATAAAGTTCACCCATTATCATATCCAAAGAAGGAGCTCCATAAGGATCTGACCATTTCCCTACAATTACAAAGGCTTCTTCTGCTCCATCCCCGTCATAATCTGCCTGATATGTGTGCGTGATATTCTCAGAGCTGCCATAATTGCCCGCGGCTTTTGCCGCTTGCGCAAACGGATTATCCGCCCATGATGGCCCAACATTACCATACTGTTTTCCGTCTGCATTGGGTACGATATCATGGCTCGATAAAAATTCCACATACAGTCTGTCAAGATTATGGTCGATATATAAATAATAATCTGGCATCTTTGATGCTTCCTTATAAATATAGTAATAATCCAAACTTCCATGTGTAATATACCCATTCTCATAGGCAATACGTCCTTGCAAATCATAATGTCCCTGCACTGCCGAATTGCAAGTATCGTATACACCGTAGTTGCGGACATAACTGCGTTGTTTCAACGACTGGTCTTCACGATAAATCCAGTCAATTTTTACAATATCCGATATGCTTCCCTCCTCATCTAGATAGCTTATCCGTCCCTGTGCCAAGTAATGCTGCGGCTTTCCATATAAAGTATATTGTCGTTTCTCCTGATACTGTTCTATCTCTGTATCTTGAGCAGAATCATATCCGTCAGGATCAGAAAACGCATAAGGATCTGCTGCCGCACGCGCTTGTAATTCACTAAGGAAACTGCTCTCTATCCGCATTTTATTCGTCCCCTGAAAAAGAAATCCTTCCGATGCTATCTCCTCCTGCTGTCCTTTTATTTTATATGGATAATAGCGAATGCCGCCGCCCATACCATTATATTCATTATAGTAAAGTACCAATTGCAGCGCACCGCTCTCCTCATCAAAATACTGATAAAACGGTTTGTTCTTGGAGAAGCCAAAATCCTCCAAAAAGACTTCAGCACTCTGATACCCCAGAAGCTGTGTATCGCCGCGGTTATCCGAAACAATAAAATCTGCCGTTTCCAAACTAATATTTTTCTGCGGTGGCAGCAGTTTTTTTACATGATTCACAACCGATTGACTCACAGACTGCTGCATTGTCTGTATGGTTTCTTCTGTCTGCAAAACAGATCCATATATCAGCGAGTTTGTGCTAAACTCCTTCTTAGAACTTGTTTGTAATAAAAAAATAAAACATACTGCAATAACAACCAAAACCAAAATAAATTTTGTCCGTGTTTGTCTGCCTCCGTCATTTCCCTTTGATTTTATATTTCTCGTGCTGTCTGCTTGTCTTTGATCTCTCATTTCTAATACGTATCCTTTTCTATTATTTCAACTAAAATGCCCCAATGTCCTTGTCTGTTTTATACCATAAACCGCTTCGCCACCAATACGATATACCATTTCATAATCTTCACCATGCACTGCAAATCCTGTAATTACAAAGTCATCCAATCCTGTCAAAGCAATTACATGAATAATATTTTCTCCTTGAACTGTATCAACCCACATCATAATTGGTCTGCCTTCTGTGGAATATATAACCTCACTGATATTGTCATTGACTGCCTCATTATCTACCTGAAACATAAGCGTTTCTACGGTTGATATATTACTTGGAAGCCAAATATATTTCGTATATTCTTCTGCTATACCATCGTTATTTAAGTCACAACGATATACTTTATCTATATTGTTGTTTGCTTTCTTTGTAATCAATTGTTCGCCGCTTCCGTCAATTATCTTATATTCGTCAATCGTTTTCTTATATGTACGACTGTTCTGCAAAATCCATTCCGCATAGGATTTATATGCCTCCTTCTTACATTCCATCAATTTTATATTGTAATCTAAAGGAGTCTTAATCAGGTCTGCGGATTCTATTAGTTTTCCCTCCTCAAAGTAAGAGATACCTACACCATTCCATATTTTCTTATCGTAATCATAAAGCTTACGGTATAAATAGTTTTTACCACCATAAGAAAGAACTGCAAATTCCTCTTGTACCGCATCAAAACCATCTGTTTGCTGATAAGTGCCATCCCCATTTCCTTTATAAAAATTATAATAGGTAAAACCTCCTGTTCCGCCTCCATATTCCTCTGAAATAATATCTAAAATCCCGTCATTATCCAAATCTGTCATTACCATTTCAAAGCTGCCTCCGAATTTTTCTATAAATGCGATCTCACACCGCATACTAATATTTTCTGCCGCAATCGCCAATCCTTCTTCCCATGTTAATCGTTTTCCTTTTATTTTTTCTTTCGACATTTCAAGTTCTTCCATTTCCAATACTTCATCAGCAATATTGTCTAAAAACGCCTGCGGAATATATCCCAATTCCTTGTCTACTTTATGCAAAATACCATAGGTTTCTTCCGGTGCCATACCCTGATAAAAAGGTTTATACAGTTCTTGAATCTCACTGTTTCCTTGCTCCCATTGTTCTAACAAGAAAGAAGAATCAAACAAACAATGACTGCCTTCATATGCATAAATTCTTACAGTATTATCTCGTATTTCGGCAACACATTTGCGCCAAATCACAGGAATATTGTTATCCCATTTCCATAATACTTCTATCCAATCTTGATAGTCTGTGTCAGCATCTGCGGCATCTTTTCGTTCTATTTTATCATAACTCCATATGGTTTTTGAGTCAGGAAAATATTGCGTATCGTACTTTGGAAAATCCTTGGACAGCTCTGCGCATACATATATTTTATCCAGCGGATTCCATAAATAGTAGGAATTTCCCACCACAACATCGGGATATTTATCAAAATTGCAGTCTTGAATTATAACTTGCTGGTATTCATTGATATCTGATAATAAAGTTTGATAAGGTCTTTCAAAATATCCGTCCTGATACAAATACAATTTCTCCTTATCTTTCACTATCAAATAAGAGTTCTCTTGCTGCACCTTATGACAAGTATCATGAATAGTATCATAATCAAAACATTTTTCCCATCCGCCAATTATATTATTATCCTCAAAGCATTTTACTGCATCATTTTTTAATAAAAAGCCAAAATTATCGTAACTTTCTGTATACGTTTCCTGAATCAGATATACTTCATTATTGCATACAATAACATATCCATTTAGCGTTTCATCAGAAAATAGAAAGCAAAAACGGCAGGCATCCTCCAATAATACACACCGTTTCAGTGTCAGTGCAGTATCCGGCAAAATATCCAACACAGCACTTGCCACCGCCCACTGACTGCCCTGCATATATCCATTTGAATAATCAGCTTGGAAATGTGCAATCCATATTCTTGGAGGAAATGGTGCGTTGTGAAAAGCACTGTTCTCTTTATCTTCGTCATTCTGTGTATTCATAAAATCAACAACATTGTAAATGCCTTCCGATTTGCGCTGCTCAATGGTTACACCATCTGGCAGCTCCACCAAAAGTGTTCCATAAGTAAGTTTATTTCCATTAAGCTGCGGCGTTGTTGGAATTTGCGTCAGATGAACTACGTTTTTCTGCATAGGACGCATCTCGTTTATAACTGGAAGCATATACACTGTTAGTCCTTGTGTTATTTTGTTATGAGTGGAGGTTATTTGCTTTGCTGAAATTTGATTGGATAAATTGCTAGCTTTTATATTTTGATATACCAAAATACTTATGTATAAAAATGCAAATAGGGCAATTACAATTATAGTTGTAGTTCTAACTTTTTTATGATATTTCATGTTTTTCGTCATTCCTTTCCGAATTCACAAACAAATTGTGAAAGTTTTATCAAATTTTTTCACTCTTGATTCCTTTCATTTCACATATAAACCATTGCCATTATACTTGTACCTCGCTGCACAAATAACAACAAGTATAGCGCCTTATATTTGTGTCAAATAGCCTTTGTCTTTTCTCTTATATTTATTGTTATTTTGCTCATTTTATATACAGATTTGTGCAGCGAAGTATTCACTATGCAATCCAATATTTTCATCACCATATTAATCCGAAAAATATTTCGTATAATACCCGCATTGCCGCGTCTGTTTTATATCGTAAACCGCATTGCCGTTAATACAATATTTGACTTCATTTGTCTTTCCATGCACTGCAAATCCTGTAATTACAAAGTCATCTGTGTCTGTCCGTGATATTACATTGATTATATTTTCTCCGTTATACCGTTCTACCCACATCATATTTGGTATACCTTCTACAGAGTTAAGCAGCTCACGAATATAATCTAAACTTTCCCCCTCGCCCTCTAATACAACGTGCTGCGCAGAATTTATATTAGTTGGTTCCCAGACAGATTTCTTATATTGTTCCAATATTCCATCATTATCGAGATCACATTGATATTCCATTTTATAACTGTGGATTTCACTGCTGCCATCAATATAACTTTGTAAATCGATTTTATTTTTGTATTTTTGCGCATTTTCCATTATTTGTGTTATATAAGATTGACTGATTTGATCGCTGCATGCGGCTAATTCCATTTGATAATCTATTGCAAACCGTTCAATTTCTATTTCTTCTGCCCATTTTCCATCAATATAGTAAGCCAGACTAATCCCATTATCCATTTTCGTAGTATAATCAAAGAGTATTCTACATAGATAATTCTTTCCTTCAAACTGAATTATCCAAAAACGCTCTCTTGACTTCTGATAGGAACTAGTTTTCTCAAAAGCAGCATCTTTCTGTCCTTTATAAAAAACATAATAGGTACAACCGTTAGACCCTCCTCTTGGCTCTGCTGAAACAATATCTAAAATACCATCGTTATCTCCGTCTGACATCCGCATTACATAACGCCATTTCATCTCAAGAATCATATTGCGCAGTGCGATATTATCTTTTGCAAATACCATAATATTTTCCTCCTCTAATTCTAATTCGTTTTTCATGGAATTACACGTTTCATAAACCGTATTGTCAAGCAGAGCGTCTGCCATTTTATCCAAAAGTTCCTGTGGTATATACTTGGGATTATTGCTTAATGTACGTGCTTCACTATAGATTTCTTCTGACACCATTCCCTTAAAAAACTGCTGATAAAATGCCGCTTTTTTCTCAATACTTTGCATCCATTCTTCTGTAGAGAATGTGTTTTCTATCCAAGCTGACTGCATATTTTCTTGATATGCAGATATTGTTGTCTTATTTTTGTCCTGTACTATTCTGCATTCCCGCACTTTCTTCAACGTATTTTTTTCCCACTTCCAGAGGATATCTACTTGTTCATATCCTAGAAAATAATCTGTATCGAACGTCCATATCGTCTTTGTTTCGGGTATACATTTGCTATTTTTCTTATCAGGAAAGTCCTTGGGCGGCTGCCAATATTTCCATTTTTCTTGCTCTTTATCCCATAAAAAAACGAATTGATATTCAATCACAATATCAGGATATCCGTCAAAATTAAAATCCTCGCAGTAAATCCTATGATTCCATTTTAAAATTATTGTATGGTAAAAACCATCTTTTATCAGATTCGTTAGATTGCCAATTTTTTGAACCACAAAAGAATTATCAGCATCTATTGTTATTTTTTGATATGCTGTCCTATCTCGATCATTATCTTCTTTCAAAATAATATTTGAAGTATTCCTCCACATTACAGCCTGATTATCCACCAGTGCACCAAAACTATATTCACTTTCCAGCGTCATTTCCCGAATAATATAAACATCCACTCCCTGTACGAAAATATATCCTGTTTGATATGGAAGAGTAAAAATAAAAAAATATTCATTTGACGCTCTTTGCAGCAGATCAATTTCTTCAAAGCAATTAAAAAACGCCGGCTGCACATCTAAATCAAAAGATTCCTCTAATAAATCAAGCAATGCACTAATAATAGCATAATGATGATAGTCCGCATTATATTCTTTCGTATCAATGCAATAATGCTGAAGCCATATTCTTGGAGCAAATTCCGCACATTTTTCCTCTCCGTCATCGTCCTTTATAATCTCTGCACCGCATAGGTCTAGTACCAAAGCGTCCTTGTCCTTCGGCTGTTGCTGTATTGTAATATTTTGCGGGACTTGAATCATAAGGTTTCCATATTGAAGTTGTGACTCTTGTATGTTTAATTTTGTATTTGCCATTGTAATATGAAGTGGTGATGTTTTGATATTTTTTTCTTTTTTATTAACTAGTATTACATTTTTGCTAAGTGAAGGCTTGTAAAAATAGCGTTTACCACAAACAAATCCCAAAGCGGATAATATAATAAATATTAAAATTATAAGTAGTAATTTATATTTTTGTTTCATTGTCATCGTCCTTTTTGTTGTTTTCTTGTTTATTGTTTTTCTTATTGTTGCTTTTTCTTGTTTGTTATGATTCCATTATTGTTTTCCTTTTTCCTTTTTTCAAAGCTTTGTTGTTTTTTGTATTATATACCTTTTTTGTACTTCTCTTATTTATTGTTAAAACATCTAATCAAGCATAAGAAAATAAGGCATTTTATTAATTTATTGTTGTTCCTTTGTTTCACAATATTTCATAAAATCACCTTCTTAACAGTTCCTTAATATCTTTTATATATTTTTGCAAATGAACGAAACCATAGTTCTATTCTATAAAACTAATGCATCAAAGTTGCATCATTTTTGTATCATAATTGCATCATTTTATAATTAATAAATTTTCTTGTAACAGAGCTGCGGGAAATTAGACCCATAACAGATTAAAGAAAAAAATTAAAAACTCTGTATGGGTTAAACATAAAAAAGCGCCTGCAAAACCATAATCAATTTCGCATAACGCCGTTTATATTTGCTTTTATATTTTATCAAAATACTTTTATTCTGTACCATCAATCAAATAAGAATACCTCACATGAAAAATAGATGCCAGTGCTTGCAATTCACGAAACCGGTTCTAAAAGTGATACAAAATAAAATATTACATTTTCCTCTTGACTCTCACGTTACGTTATAGTATATACTGCAAATTAAGAAAGGAGGAACACCAATCATGCGAACCGTTCATGAAGTCAGTGCGCTAACGGGTGTCAGCATTCGGACGCTGCACCATTATGATGCAATTGATTTACTAAAGCCAAGCAAAGTAACGGACGCTGGATACCGCTTATATAACGACGCTGCGTTAAGCCGTCTGCAAATTATTCTTATGTTTCGAGAATTGCAATTTCCGCTAAAGGAAATCAAAGCCATTCTCGACAGCCCAGAATTTGATATTAACGAAGCGCTTTCACAGCAGATTACGTTATTAAAGCTGCAACAAAAACACATTGAAGGGCTGATTTCACTCGCCCGCAGTATTCAGGAGAAAGGAGTAAACGAAATGGGGTTTCAAGCTTTTGAGAAAACAGAATTAGAACAATTTGCCGAGGAGGTAAAAAAGCGCTGGGGGACGACTCAAGCATATCAAGAATACGAACAGAAAAGCGCCGGCAAAACAGACAGCGAGCAAACTGCTGCCGCAGAACAAATTATGCAAATTTTTACAGAATTTGGCACGATGCGCAGCCTTCCGCCTTCAGATTCCGCAGTGCAGGAAAAAGTTGCCGCGCTGCAATCTTTTATTACAGAAAACTACTACCACTGCACCAATGATATACTAAACGGATTAGCGCAGATGTATACAGAAGATAACCGGTTTAAGAACAATATCGACAATGCCGGAGGTGACGGGACAGCCGCCTTTGTTCAGCAAGCGATTCAGATTTATTGTAGTGTATAAGTAAACACTTTTAGCGAACTTTTAAAAGGTATTCCTGTTGATGAACAAGAAATTTGATGGTAACAGTTCAGGTAGGGGTTGTCGCAATAAGCTTTGATTATACAAGATATAGTGCAAAATACAATACAGCATTACGATATCTTGTATCTTCTTCCCTTAATGCGACAACCCCTATAATAGCAATCGTTTCATATACTAGAATTAAGAAAACGTTGTTACTATTTTTCTGGAAATTATTAATCGACTTGTTTCAAATCTTTTTGCAACAGCCCCATAGTAGATTGACGCGATCTAACCTTTATATTAAATATTGATTCATTACTGATAGACTATCTGATAATACCGCCGTGATGTCAGTTTAAATACTGTAAAATACAGAATAAAAAATACAACAACCGTCCCTGCAAGACACCATATAAACAGAACTGTATTTCTAATATTAAACAAAAGCAGCATTAGTTTCAGCATAGGAAATGCAGCTACGAGATGCATTACTGCTACTGTAATCGGCAAGAAAAAAATAGTGCGTACTTGCGATCGAATCGCCGCTTTCACTTCACTGCTGCTCATACCAACCTTTGTCATAATAGCAAAACGTTCACGGTCTTCATAGCCTTCTGAAATCTGCTTATAATAGATAATCAATACGGTTATCATTAAAAACATCGTCCCCAGAAACAGCCCAAGGAACAAAAATCCGCCGTTTAATTCCAAATACATTTCTCTCTGATCCGCAGTGCATATCAACATTCTGGCATCATATCCGCCTTGTTCCCCACAGTCACCCATCTGTGTTTTTAACGCTTCTGCGCATTGTTTTTTCTCCTCTTTTGTCCCATCAATATTCGCTGTAATTTCGTATGTTATATCATATTCACCACCTGCGGATTGGTCAATCTGTTTTACGGCTTCCATATCCGCAACAACAAAATCAATCATATCCTCTACCATTTGAGAATATTGTTCATCATTATCCACCTTACCCTTAACAAGTTCTGTAATATCCTGCACCTGCCAATTCTGCCCGAACAGTTTCACAGAAGTGCTCTCTATCCGCTGGGTGGAATTAATAAATGCCAAACCATCAGCACCTTCTGGCAGGCTGCATCCCAAATACTTTTCATAATCCTCTTTTGAAAAGACACGAACCATTCCAATATCTGTGTTAGAATAACCTGCGTTCCGCTGAAATATGTCTATTGTATTGCCTTCGCGGTGAATAATATATGGAATGTAGCTATATTCTGACATATCTGTCATATTTCTCCCCTGTGCCGTCACTATCTGCTGCATTTGTTCCTGCAAATAATTACGCTGCTCCTGCGTCGGATACTCTTTATAATAGAAAGATAAATCCAATTCTTTACTTTTTGCAAGCGCATCTTCCAGCCCTGCATACATACACACGGTTGTCGAAATAATTACCATAACCATAGTCGATAGAATACAAATATTTGCCAGCCCGACGGCGTTTTGTTTCATACGATAAAGCATCCCTGACACGGTGATAAAATGTTTTGTCTTATAATAATACTGTTTATTTTTGCGCAGCAGTTTTAAAAATGCAATGCTCCCCGCCATAAAAAGCCCATATGTCCCAGCAATTACCAAAATTACAGCAATAAAAAACATATTAACTGCTTCAATCAATCCACTGACATTAGCTGCGAAATAATATCCCGCGAGAATACATCCAATACCAGTTACCGCAAACAACCATTTTGCCTTCGGTTCGCGCTCCCCCACATTTCTGCTGTGCAAAAGTGCAATAGGGTTGGCTAGTTTTACCTGCATAAAATTATACAACAGCAAAACAAAATACATAATTCCAAACAATTCTGCGGTCTGCAAACATCCCCACCATGATATATAAAATGGTATACTTTCTGACAGTCCTGTCAGTTGATACAAAAACATGGTCAACAGTTTACTGACTACAATGCCGACTGCCAATCCACCGATAACAGACACTGCATATAAAATCAGCGCTTCCCAAAGCAGCACCCATATAATATGTTTCTTTTCCATCCCAAGAATATGAAACATACCCAACTCTTTGCGCCGTCTTTTCATAATAAAACTATTGGTATAAAAAAGAAAAATGCAAACACAGATGCCTACAATCACAAGCCCCATTGTCAGCACAATGCCTAGCGTTTCTGCCCCACGAATATTTGATACCCCCTCATTCCCCTGTATTGCCCGCATAGCATAAAACAACATAGCAGATAAAATTCCCACTAAAATATATGGTAGATAAAACTGCTGGTTACTTCTTAAATTTGTCACAGCAAGCCTTCGGTATAAATGTTTCATAAACTTCCTTCCTCCTGTACTCACGAACTATTAGATTTTTCTTTCCAAAATATCATAAAACTTTAGCATTTTATGTCAAATTCCTATCAATTCCCATCTTTTAAAGTCAATGTATCTGATATTTTTGCGTAAAACTGCTCATTTGTCATATCACCACGATAAAGCTGATGAAACACTTCTCCATCTTTTATAAACAATACTCTCCCCGCATGGCTCGCGGCTTTTGTGCTATGTGTCACCATTAATATTGTCTGCCCGTCACTGTTAATATCCCGAAATACGCGTAAAAGCCCTGCTGTTGCTTTCGAATCCAATGCCCCCGTGGGCTCATCAGCTAAAATAAGCTGCGGATTTGTAATAATTGCGCGCGCAACTGCCGTGCGCTGTTTCTGCCCGCCTGATACTTCATACGGATACTTCGGTAAAAGTTCCATAATGCCTAAACGTTCCGCAATCGGTGCAATTCTCTGCTCCATTTCCGATACAGCTTTTCCTTGCAAGACCAGCGGCAATAAAATATTATCTTTTATGGAAAAGTTGTCCAACAAGTTAAAATCCTGAAATACAAATCCCAAATTATCACGGCGAAATGCTGATAATTCTTTATCCTTAATTTCCACAATACTTCTGCCGCCCAGAAGTACCTCGCCGCCTGTCGGCTTATCCAATGCAGCCAGAATATTGAGCAGCGTCGTTTTACCAGAACCAGATTCCCCCATAATTGCCACATATTCACCATTTTCCACAGTGAAGTTCATATTATCAAGCGCCTGCACCTTTGTACCACCGAAACGCGTTGTATATATTTTCTTTAAATTTTTTACCTCTAAAATTGTCATATCTTTATCATTCCCTTTACATATTTTTTTGTAAACTTATTATAACAAAGAAAGGAAATGCAAGCCATTGATTTAGCTTACATTTCCTTGTTATTTCTTACGTTTTTGTAAGATTCGGATATGATTTTATCTTAAATTTCAAAGCCTTATCAGTTCCTATCAGCACTCTTCAAAAAACCAAACACATATGATAAAATATCTCTGCAATTACATTTAGCTACATTCTAATATCACAGGGGGAATTTTATGAAATTTCTAGTGAATCGCAAATTTGCTATGCGCATTAGCATCATCACAACCGCTATTATATTTATAGGTATGCTGTTACTTTGGTTTGTTGTATCAAGTCGTGTTGCCTCTATAGTGGAAAATGATATCACCAATCAGATGCATGATGCTGTGGAATCCAGAGCATCTATAATAAATGATTATGTAGCTTCCGCTGAAGAATACGTGACCGCTTTTGCATTAGGAAGCCAAGTTCGAAATCTTCTTATCAATCCCCCAAACCCCGATCTACTGCAAAAATCCCAGAAATATACAGAAGAATTTGCTGCAATTAAAGGAATTTTCGAGGGATTATATATCGGCACTCCTGAAACTTTCCCATTAAAGGGCTGTCAGAAAATAATGTATTTTCTACAAGTATCAGATATCATATGGTTGATTCGATATCTCACAACGATAGATTGAAGAAAATCATATTTCCAAACAGCCCATTTCTTAATTTTTTAAATTACAATGGTTTCAAATTGATAGCAAAAGCTTATTTATTAAATACACCCTTTAAAGCATCCGCAACTTTAGATACACCATCTAACGTTAGTTTTGCCTTCACACCATCAATGATTTTCATAACCATATCATCTGGTAAATCCACACCAAATAACTTCTCAATTACCTGAACGGGTTCTTTCTCAAACTGTTCTTTAATATGAGGATTCTTAGTTACTTCCTCTACCACCTTATTAATCTGCTCTTTGATATCCATTGCTTTACCTCCATTTTTACAAAAGCCTATTCTTAAAAATTTGTTTATAGCTGTCTAATTTACTCAGCTAAACCACTTTGTTATTGTATCATCTAAGCCTCTCACTTACAAGATAAATTATAGATTTGATTTACCCATCATTTACATACCTTATTACAATCTTCGCCTGTGTGCCCTCCCCCTCCTTTGAAGTAATAAGCAGTTTATGCCCCAGTCTATCCAGTATCTGCTTGCAAAGATAAAGCCCAATTCCTGTAGATTGTCTGCCTGCACCTAGGCTGTCATGCCCATTATATCCTGTATAACCTCTTTCGCAGACGCGCGGCAAGTCCTCTGCTTTAATACCAACACCAGTATCTTCTATTATAATGTATAACTCCTGATACAAAAATCTATCTTTTTTCTCCATCCAATTTGCAGTTCTATTTGAGGATAATTTTGAACACAAATCTGTATTCTCATTAAAATCCAATATTTCATTCTCCTGTGCCCCCCATAAGGGATTGTATTCTGCGTTTTGACATTCTACTGTATTGTGTTCTTTGTATTGTGTTTGAATGGTTATGCCACCGGATTTTGTATATTTTATTGCATTGGATAAAAGCTGCCCGATTACAAATCCAAGCCATTTATCATCTGTTACTGCCAAAAGCTGCGTTGGTTCATAATGGAGATAAAGCTTCTTATAAATAAATTGTGCTGCATATTTATGTATGGTATTCTTTATCACAGAATCAAGATTCACTTCCCGTATCACAAAGTCATTGGTGTTTGCTCCAAGGCGTATATATTGCAGCGCCATATCAACATACTGTTCAATCTTAAAAAGTTCTTGCTGTTTTTTTGCCGTATTTATGACAAATGTGTCATTTTCCATTGCATCGTCAAAGTCTAATTCTTCATCTATTAACAGCTTTAAAGCAGCAATCGGTGTCTTTACCTGATGCACCCACATTGCATAATATTCTGTAATATCCCGCTGACGGTCAAATATCTCATTTTGTATGGATTCCTTTTCCTTCTCCAAAAGGCGAAGACATTCTTGATACTGTGTTTCGTAAAGATATTGTGACGAAGGCATTCCGTTTGTGCTTACTGTAACAGATTTTATCAACATCTCCAACTCTTTGCAATGGTTACGATATCTCCATGTCCCAATACCTGCTATAGCGACGGTAAAGGCAACGCAAATCAGCAATCCATATGCGATTTCCCTCCAATCAATATGATTTAGCAGCATAACAGCCATCATTAACAAACCATTCACACTTACAGCCAAAAACCATTTTATATTTTCTCGAATAAAAATTATAAAATATTTCATTTATATACCCCAGCATGTTATCTACCTTTTTTATATGCGATATCCAATTCCTTTTTTGGTCACAATCCATGCACCAAGTCCAATTCCATCCAACTTTTTACGCAATCGGTTTACATTGACAGATAACGTATTTTCATCAATATAGCTGTCACTTTCCCATAATTTTGTCATAAGCGCCTCCCTTGTAACCACACGGTTCTTATTTTCCATTAATGTCTGTAATATCCGAAGTTCATTCT
>CBCOYO010000002.1:9874-40078 GCA_965114465.1 uncultured Lachnospiraceae bacterium | reverse complement strand
ATTTTTCGTTAGTTCCAATTTTTCATTACCATAAATTAATACAGCTTCCGTAAGATTCAGCATTACGCCGTTATGTTCCAGTATTGTACTTTGGCTAACAAAATCATAAGAGCGCCGTAGCATTGCTTGAATTTTCGCCGTTAATACTTCCATATCAAACGGCTTGGGAATAAAATCATCTCCGCCCATGCTTACTGCCATTACAATATTCATATTGTCAGCGGCAGAGGAAAGAAATATCACAGGGACTTTTGACACCTTACGAATCTCACTGCACCAATAATACCCATTATAATAAGGAAGCTTAATATCCATTAGTACCAAATGCGGCGCTGTCTGTACAAATTCTGCTGTTATATTTGAAAAATCCCGTGCGCGGCAGACTTGATAATCCCATTTTTCCAAATGCAATTTTAAACTATCTGCAATTGTTTCATCATCCTCTACAATAAAAATAGTATACATATTTGTTATCATTCCTTTCGCTTCGCTCAAGGCATAAATAAGAGATAAAAGATACTTTATCGCTTCACAGTGTAAATTTTCTTTCACTCTTCACTCCTTTTGTACCAAACACAAAGCATGCTCTAACATTAATACTTTTTTTCTATAGTCTAATTTTGTATGGCTTGATACATCTCCATCACTACGATTTCTTACGTTACAATTCACACTCATGCCAATTTTTATCAGCTTATAGGTTACTGAGGTGTGAATTATAACAGATTTTGGCACATGATTCCCACTACTTTGGCGTGGGTGTGAAAAGTAACAAAGTAACTTTCTTACAGACTGCGCAGCCGATATTTCTCTTGTTTTTTTTACTGCCAGAGTTTATAATATCATGTGAACCTGTTCTGCACAAGCAGGAACTAACAGGTTCTATCATAAATTTTAGGAGAATTAGAATGATTTTATGTATTGCAACAGCTTCATGCAAAGTCTTTGCGGGCAGTACAACGATTTCACACGTTGTATTAGAATGCATGAAGCGAATAGAATAAATCTGCCCACTAGAGCCAGTTAAAATGACTCCAAAGACTTTGCAAACACCAATTCATTTATTATTTGATCCAATATTTCTTATTTTATATTCTTTATCTTATAAATGAAGGGAAGCAAAGTCTATGAAAAATTATATAACAACACTACAAGAGATGAAAACATTTCTGCTGCTATGGATTACACAGTCATTCTCAGGGCTTGGGAGCGCTATTACAAGCTATGCTTTGGTAATTTGGTCTTATACACAGGAAGGTTCTGCTCTAATAACCGCACTTTTAATGGTAAGTTCATATGCGCCATATGTACTGTTGAGCATTTTTGCTGGTGCATTAAGTGACCGTTGGAACAAGAAAATTACAATGCTTGTATGTGATACTGCTGCGGCATTCACGACGGTAATTATGCTTATTCTGTTAAGCAATCACGCTTTACAGATATGGCATTTATACTTAATTAATGCGGTAAATGGACTTATGAATACCGTACAGCAGCCAGCTTCCGAGGTTGCAACAACGCGCATTTTACCAAAAAAATATTATCAGCGTGTAGGCGGACTGCGCTATTTTGCCAGTTCTCTTAACTCTATAATGACGCCGATCATTGCCACCGCAATATTAGGACTTGCAGGAATGGGCGCAGTGATAGCTTTTGATTTATTTACATTTGTCATTGCATTTATAACACTCGCTTTTTGTATTTCGATTCCCGAAAGCGAAGAAACGGAAATAGAGCATGAGAAATTACTAGTTTCTGCGAGAAAAGGTATTACATATTTAAAGCAGGAACGTGGTATTTTTAACCTGATTCTTTTTCTTGCAGCAATTAATTTGGTAGCGTCTATCTACGACGCAGCGTTTCCAGCAATGATGCTTTCTCGAAACGGCGGCAGCGAAAAAGTACTGGGATTGGTAAATGCAGTTATTGGTATTACAACATTTGCAGGAAGTGTTTTAACTGTTTTCCTCAGAAAACCCAAAAGCCGAATACGAGTTATCTGCAACTGCCTCTTGTTTTCTATGAGCACTGAAAATTTCCTATTGGCACTTGGAAACACCCCACTAATATGGTGTATTGGCGGCTTTCTAGGCTGGATAGCCATTCCACTTATGAGCACAAATTTAGATGCAATCATGCGGCTCCATGTGCCAGAGCAAATGCAGGGACGCGTGTATTCCGTCCGCAATTCACTGCAATTTTTTACAATCCCAATTGGGTATTTTCTAGGCGGATTTCTTGTGGATTGGGTATTTGAACCATTTATGGCAAAACAGGAAGCAACCAGTATTTTTACAAAATTATTTGGCACTGGAAAGGGCTCTGGTGCAGCGGCACTGTTCTTTGTAATTGCCTTTGCTGGAATCGGTGTCTGCTTATATTTCCGCAATAATAAACAAATTTGGGAATTAGAAAAAACAAACTAATACCACTATAATATAACAACTAAATATTGATGATGCACCGCCGGTAAAAACTTCTCAAATACATCAGATACCTTAAGCCGCAAGCTTGAAGTGTTGATGCAAGGGTGACAGCCAAAATATTCGCCCATGAAAATATCTTTATCCACTAACAACGTTACATTATTTTCTGTATCGTTCATTAATCCCATTACGCTGACTGATCCGGGCGTAATATCCAGATATTTTTCCATAAATTCCGGCGGTGCAAAAGATAATCTTGCACTGTTAATTTGATGTGATAGTTCCTTTGTTTTAAATTTTTTGTCCTCGCGCAGCATAAGTAAATAGAATTTTGTTTTCTGTGTATTGCATAAAAACAAGTTTTTGCAGATAACTGCCGGCGCAAGTATTTTGTCAATTGCAGCACAAGCTTCCATTGTTTCCGCCGCTTCGTGATCGACTCGTTCATAAGGAATGGCAAGCGATTCCAACAAGTCATAAACTCGAATTTCTTTCTCCAACCGCCCTGTAATATCCGCTGGACGGCCTTTTGTTAAGTGCATTATCATTGCGTAAACCCCCTCTTGTATTCTAATTTTTCAATTGTTGATTTTTAATACAGATTATTTATTGATATTATCATATTTTACATAATTTTGCTATTTATTTACTTGATGCATCTCAATCACTACGATTTCTTATGGACTTTTTTATGTAGTATAAAGTCCTAGGCTGAACTGTTACAAAAATTTTACAAATTTGTAAAAAAATATTTGTAAACGTTTTATAAGTGTGCTAAACTATACATTAAATATTACAGTTCAGGCATACTTTTTTTATACTTAAGGGCGATCAAATTTACCACATATTCACAATGCTTTCTGCTCGTAACTTAAGCAATTGGGATAGCCTTGGAATTATGAGTATAAATAGCGTTATGCAAATATTACTTTTCGCAGTTATACTACATACCGCCAAAAATTTTCGCACTACACTAGCTAAACATATATGGCTGATGTTCTGTAAGTCAGGTTACTCGGAAATTTTAACTGTTATACTCACGAGCGATTAGATTTTCCTTTCTGCACAGCCCATATTGCCCGCTTATGCAATATGGGCTATGCAGAAATTGGAAATCTTAACGGTCGTCAGTATAAGCAGTATATACTAAGGTATATCGCCGCTTTGCGACATGCGGCTGACGCAACTGAACTGTATTAATGATACTGTAAAGGAGTTTGGAAAAATGAAACGAAAAGTTATGGAAAAAAAGCGGCGTTTCCAATACTGCACAGCAGTTATGGCAACCATGCTGTTTGTAAGTGCAAACGGCATTTCGGCGACAGCCCAAGAATCAGGAAACACAAAGACAGTCCAATCAAGTATTTATTTGAAACCAATAGACAGCGGAGGCAGTCAGAAATTCGAGTTAAAACAGAACTCACTTATGCAGACAGTAAATCATATTACAATTGCAAAGCCCAAAAGCACTGCACCGCAGAAACGAAATCACACTTTTAAGAATGCTTCCGCAGAAGAAAATAGTGACACCATAGAAAGCTGCGAAACTTTTGAAAATACTTCCACAGAAGAAAATAATGATGCCGCAGAAAACAGTAACACTTTAGAAAATAATCCTGCCGAGGAACACGAAACAACTTCTTACTCTGATAACGCTCCCGAAAACACTGAAACAAAAATTAGCGAAATAGAAACCTTTGAAATAGAAGCTACTGAAACAGAAATCTTTGAAATAGAAGCTACTGAAACTGAAACCTTTGAAATAGAAGCTACTGAAACTGAAACCTTTGAAATAGAAGCTACTGAAACAGAAATCTTTGAAACGGACACAATTGTAACAGACGCTGACGAAACAGAAACTAATAAAACTGATACCGAAACAAGTGAAGCGGAAACTACTGAAACAGAGATTGTTGAAACTTCTCCTACGGACGGAAGCGATACTGTGGAAACCGAATCCGATCCCAACAGTACGGAAAATGGTGATTCCTGCATCTGCGATATCCTCTGTCGTGACAACAGCATCAATCAAAACTGCCCTGTATGTGGAGAAAATTTTGCAGATTGTACAGCCACCATTACAATTGATCTTATTGAAACACCCGTAAACGAAAATGTTGTCTGGTTTTGCTCTTTCATTGACTCATTGCCAACCGCTGAACAGCTTTATGCTGAAGCACCAGATCCTGGGGACGAACACTACAGCATATGGCTTTCGGAAACGAAAGAAATTCTTCTGCAAATAAGCGAACTACAAGAACAATACCGTTTGTTCTCTGAGGAAGATAAGACTTATATAGGAGCAGACAGGAAATCAAAATTGGATGCACTTGGAGAAATGGCTGGGAAGCTGTTGGAAGATGATGTTGTATATGCTGTAGATATTAATTTTTCTGATGATAAAGGACTTTTTTATGAAGTTTTAAAAGACAATAACAGTCAAGTTCAGATCGTTTCATATGGAAACTATATATCAGCACTGGAAAATTCATTAGAAATTCCTAGTCAAGTAGCTGATGAAAATAACAACTATTACACAGTTGTAAGTATTGGAGAACGTGCATTCTCAGGATGTAGCAACTTAACAAATGTATCCATACCAGATAGTGTAAAAAATATTAATACTAAAGCATTTCTTAATTGTACTAACCTTGAAACAATAACCGTATCAGAAAATATAACAATTAATGACCAAGCATTTTCTGGATGTTCTAAACTAAGTACTTTAAAAATAAAAATGAATAGCAATGAGCAAATATCTCCGATTCCTGTATACGATATTGACGTATTTAATGGCTGCCCACTTAATCGAAATATTGTTTTTCAAACGACAGACGGCACAGAATTAACCAACAAGACTACACCAAGACTTGTAACCGCATTCAATGCATATAGGACAGTAGATGATGGCAACACAAACGATGATTTATGGTATGGATGGAAGCTAAAAACTCCAACATTCACAGTAACGCCAACCATTAACAAAGATGATGCTCCTTGGTTAGATCATAATAGGATTTTCGCTCTGAAAATGCCAGACAGCGATGAATTAATAACAGATTTAACTGCTGTAAAAAATGGCACTTACACAATCGTTGATATAACTACTGATAGTAATAATCTATTAGATACCGGCGTATCAGTAACAGTAAACGACGATGATACTACTAATAATGACCAACCAATTAACTATTATACCGTTACATTTTATGACCCTGAGAATGCATATGATAATAACACCGCACAAACTCCGCAAATTATCTTAAAAGATCAACTTGCGGTTGAACCATCAGCCCCAGAAAAAGAAGGATTTACATTTGATGGCTGGAAAACTGCAAAAGAAAACGGACAACCATTTGATTTTGAAAGCACAAAAATAACAACAACAACATCTATCTACGCAAGTTGGATTGACGACGCAAAACAAGAGCACAAAGTCACAATTAAAGTACGATTAAATGATACGGAATGGACAGACCACAGCAGAACATTTATGTTAAAAGGATCTGATAATAGCCTAATTTCACCAGAGCATGTAGTTGACGGAGATTACCGCATTATTGATACTACAAATGGTGAATTGGACACAGATATTACTGTCACGGTAACAGGTTCAGATGCACAAGCAACTGTTGATTATTACACAGTTACCTTTTATAGCGATAATGAAGAGGTTGATACGCAAAACGTTCTAAAGGGACAAACAGCAGAAACACCCCCAGAACCAAGCAAAGAAGGATTTACCTTTGTAAAATGGAAAACTTCCCAAGACGGCGACACAGAATTTGATTTTACTACACCAATTAATTCGAGAACTGATATCTATGCAGATTGGAGCACCGAAACTTATTACACTATAACCCCCTCCAAAGAGGGAAACGGCTCAATCTCACCAAACACCGAAACGAAAGTAAAATCTGGCAGCGAAATAACATTTACTTTTACTCCAGAAAAAGGTTACCACATCAAAGAAGTGCTTGTTGATAATACAGTCACTCAAACATCCGAAAATACATATACTTTCACCAATGTCACCGAAAATCATACAATAAAAGTTATTTTTGAGGCAGATGACCCCAACGATAAGGACGATAACCCTGGCGGTGATGACGATAACCCTGGCGGCGATGACGACAAGCCTGGCGATAATCCTGGCGGCGATGACAACAAACCTGGTGATAACCCTGGCGGTGATGACGATAACCCTGGTGATAACCCTGGCGGCGATGACGACAACCCCGGTGACAACCCTAGCGGCGACGACAATAAGCCCGATGATAACCCTGGCGGCGATGACGACAAACCCAGTGATAATCCTAGCGGCGACGACAATAAGCCCGATGATAATAACAAACCCGATAACGACAACAAACCCAGTGATGACAACAACAAGCCCAACAGCGGCGATACCCCAACTACTGGTGGTAAAAACAGTAGCGGCAACTCAAATTTAAACGATAGTTCCCCTACTTCCTCAAGTACAGTTGGCAGTGCCGCTTCCAACCCAGCGGCAGTTGGTACTATGCCGTCCGCAGTAAATATTGCTCCAAACAGTATTGATCCAAATGCTACTATACCAAGCGACATTACTGATTCGGCTTATATAGCTGCCGGCACTATTGCTTCCGAAGGCACATTCTCTGATTCTGCGAAAGACGCAGAGCCCCAAACGGGAGAAGCCTATGGTATAGAACCATATGCCTTACTCGCTATTATTGCAAGTATTATATTGCTTCTACTGCAATTGCTGGAAACAAGAAAAAGAAAAAATACCATACCAACAGAAAGAAAAGAAGAAAGCTGGCAGCCGCCTCTAAATACACCAATTCCTTGCTGCAAGGCATTGCCACAAAAACAGAGACAGAACAATTTGATTTTCGATTATCAGGAAATCAAAAGGAAACCAGCGAAGCTATGCCTTCTTTCAATTATGCAAAATTTCAAACATCGGCACACAAAGCACCAAAATAACAATACACTTAATTTAATATTTCAACAGCACTTTCAACAAAATCATTATAAAATATTAGGAGTAATATGGACAAAAAGAAAACAATACTTTTGTTTGTCAGGATAGTGCTTCTTATAATAATTATAATATGTCTGATCCGAATGGGTCAGACATATTATTTATCTATCCGGCATCAACAACAGCAGGAAGCACTCAGCCAATCCGTTAAAACAACAAAAAATCAACCCTCACTGGAACAAACCGAAAATCAGAATATTATCCCCACAGCCGAGAATTATTTTACGGAATCTGCGGATGCGTCAAATTTGCATACAGAAAATAACCCTAACAAAACCGCTGCGCAAAAACCTGAAATTTTGGAACAGTATCAAACGCTTTATAATGAAAACCAAGATCTCATTGGCTGGCTTTCCATACCAGATACAAATATTGACTATCCTGTAATGCAATGTAATGACAATGAATATTATTTACACCATAATTTTTATCGGGAAGAAGATAAATATGGCTGCCTATATGTTAAGGATATTGCAGATGTGAATACACCTGCGACAAATTTTATTATTTATGGCCACAATATGAAAGATGGTTCTATGTTTGGCAATTTAGATCAGTATCAAGAACAAACTTTCTACCAAGAACACCCATTTATTCAATTTCATACACTTTATGAAGAACGCACTTATCAAGTTCTGGCAGTATTCTATTCACAGGTTTATCAAGAAGATGAAAATGTCTTTAAGTATTATCAATTCTATCAAGCCAATACGGAAGCAGAATTTTTAGACTTCTATAAAAATATAATGGCATCTTCACTGATTGTTAGCGACGTAACGGCAAATTTCGGGGATGCGTTTTTAACGCTCTCAACATGCGCCTATCATGTAGAAGATGGCAGATTCGTGGTAGTCGCAAAGCAAATAAAATAAGCTCGTACACCATTTTCTTAATCCTTGTATACTAAGTGCTTGATATCTGTTTCAGTGCAAAGCGAAGGAATTCATTTATTGAATTTCTGCTAGTTCTATTTCACAGTCCCTATCGTAAGTACCTTGGCTGTGCTGTGTATCCTGTTTCTTCGTCGTAAGGAATTGTCAAGAAATAAGGAATTGTATTTCATACTGTGGATACATTTTCCAAGGTAAAATGCGCTCCAATTACAATAGCCTTTGCATCTGTTCCATGCCCAATTTTATGTGTCACCGCAATAGGCAGATGCTTTCCGGCAAATTTTTTTACAAGCATTTCTATTGTCGGCTGGCACGCTTCTGCTTCCATCTGCGTAAAAGTTCCCAGCAAAATTCCGGCAATTTTTTGAAAAGTCCCTAGCTGCTGAAGCTGACAAAGATACGTTTCCATTTGCGCAACAGTTCCCGAATAGGCTTCCAGCAGTAGTATTTTATTCTGTAAATCTGGCATATATTCTGTGCCTGCCAGCTTTAAAAAGCAACGGATATTTCCACCGACTACAATTCCCTCCATCAGTTGTCCCTGTACAAAAGTATACTCCCATTGAAATAAAGCAGTTCCCTGCTCTATTAACGTATTTTGAAAATCAGTACACTGCTGCCTATGATAATCATAAATTAAATTCCGCACCTGATACAATACAGAAGGCTTCTTTGTCTTTGTATAAATTGCATTGATAACTGTAGTTAAATCGCTGTATCCCCAGAATCTTTTCGTACTTTTAGCTATCACTGAATAGTCCAAATACGGCAAGATACCATTCGCAATATCACCGCCGGAAATATCAAATATTTCTATAATTTCGTCGTCTTGATAGAAGTCCATAAGCGCCTTGGCACGCTCAATAGCCGTTGCACTAAAAACATTTTCTCTCTCATAAATATAGGGGCTAAATACTGCTTCTATGCCGATTGTACGAAGTGTTTCTTCTAACGCCCTAATTTTTTCGGCATAATTTATCCGCTGCCCATTAGAGCAGCATACAATACCTGCTTTTTTTCGCTTTGTTTCCATATACAATCCCCTGTCTGGGCAATCTAATTCTTACCGATTTCCCGCCTTTTTTCTATCGTTCTATACTCACGAACGAGTAGATTTTCCTTTCTGCACAGCACGTATTGTCCGCTTATACAATATGGGCTGTGCAGAAATTGGAAAATCTTAACGGTCGTTAGTATATCATACATCCAGCGACGCTATATATTCCTCATATTCTGTACCATGACAGCCTGCATCCATAATATGATATGTTTCTAATAATTCCTCTGATTCAATATCGTCTTCGCCGCCAAACGGAATTACATAGAGTTCCGCGCTGCCCTGCTGCTCCCAGAAACCTTCTTTACGCAGTTTTCCCAATGCTTCTGCTGCCCACATACGAATCTGCTCTGCTTCGTTTTCAAAAGCCTCCTCAAATTCTAATGTATTTTCATTATACCATTCAATGGCGGCTTCCTCCAGCTTGTCCCTATCCTTTTCGGTAATACTAGAGCACATATACAAACTATTTTGCTCTAAATATTCCTCCAATTTTTCAAACAAAGGCGTTTGTGCGCATTCCACATTCCACTCTGCCCATGCCTCAAAGCGATAATAACTTTCTTCTTCCTTCTCACAGTCCTCGATATTTTCCCGATAATCTTCTTCTGTATTAAAGTAAACCTGCGTCTTAAAGCTATCATAATATACTTTCTGTATGGTACTCCCAATCTCAAATGAAATACCATATATCGTCTGATCTGCATATCGTTGCTTTAATTTCGGAAAATAATCTTTCACCGCCTCAAGAAACAATGGCTGAAATTGCTCTTTTTTCAACCAAATCTCCATATCCTTCTTTTGATACCGCTCCATTAAATTCTCTACTGTTTTGTCTGTCACACCTATATCCTCCCACAATCGTTTCTTCTATTATAACAATGCTTCTATAGGATTGCAAGGAAAGAAATCATAGTAAACCATATAATACATTTTATAGTTGTACTTTTCACACCCGCGCCAGATTTTGCAACAATTTACGAACATTCGATGTGAATTGCAACAATTGATGCACACAAAACGCTAAAGTGTAAGCATTTTGTGTGCAAAATCTGTTATAATTCACACCTCAGTAACTTATAAACGAATAAAAACTGGCATGAGTGTGAATCAATATCATTAACTTAAGCCTTCTGCCCCCCTGATCAGCATTAGAAAATATCTGGTAATTCAAGGTTTTGCACAACCCAGTTTCGGTCAGAAATGACTTAAGTTAATGACATTGAGTGTGAATTGTAACCATTTTATAAGTGTCAGATGGGAAAAATATACTTCATAAAATTTTAATTGCAAAATTTTAAATAAAAGAATACAATATATTTGTATTTTACATAAAAATACACTTTTTTAGGAGGTTTTATCTATGAATCATAAAGTAGCGACTTTATTAAATGAACAAATAAATAAAGAATTTTATTCTGCATATCTTTATCTTGATATTGCAAATTTTTATACGCGCAAAGGACTTGACGGTTTTGCAAACTGGTATGAAATTCAGGCAAAAGAAGAACAAGATCACGCAATGCTAATGTATCGCTATCTGCAAAATAACGGTGTAGAAGTAACATTGGAAGCAATTGCAAAACCAGATAAAACATTTGTAACATTAACTGACCCATTAAAAGCTGGTCTTGAACATGAACGATATGTTACTTCTCTAATTAACACAATTTATGAGGCAGCACACGAAGACAAAGATTTCCGTACCACACAGTTTTTAGACTGGTTTGTCAAAGAGCAAGGCGAAGAAGAAAAAAATTCTATGGATCAGATCACCCGCATGGAACTTTTTGGTGATGATGCGCGAAGCCTTTATATGCTAAACAGTGAATTGGCAGCACGCGTTTACACGACGCCTTCACTGACGTTATAATTATAGTATTTTCCAGTATAAATTAATTTGATTCTTTCCATAACTTGAATAAATATAAGCTTTTAAAAAACTCTCGCATTTTATACTTACGAACGATTTATTATATTGTTTAAAATTAAGACGCTCGTAAGTCGGTGTTATTGGCAATCTTTAACGTTCAACCATATAAATTGTTGGGAGTTTTTTGTATGCGCCAAACCACAAACTACTGCTTTTTAACTGCAATATTATCTCTACAACAAAACCTCTATTAATAATTTTAAAAAATTTGAAATTATTGTCAGATTTTACTTATCTCAAAAGTATTATATATAAATGCGCATTATATAACTCATAAAATAAACTTTTTTCTATTATCACCTAACATTAAAAACTTGAAACGGTTTCTACTGGCATACTATAAGGGGGGATTTATGAATACCGAACATAATATGAAACAACTGTTTGAACAATACGCTGATATGGTTTACCGGATCGCCTTATCTTATTGCGGCTCCGTCAGCCATGCGGAAGATATTGTGCAGGATGTATTTTTGCGCTGCCTAAGGAAATCGCCGCATTTTGAAAACAGCGCCCATGAAAAAGCATGGTTTATCCGTGTAACTATTAATTGCTGCAAAAGCTTAGCCGCTTCGGCATGGATAAAAAAAATCTGCCCATTAGACGAAGCAGACCAATATGTATCACAATTCTCGATTTCACCGCCAGAACAAGATTTACTTGAACTCTTATCGGAGCTACCGTCAAAGTACCGAATTGTCCTGATACTTCGTTACTATGAAGAATATCCGGTTCAAGAGATCGCCAAACTGCTTGACATTACTCCCAATCTGGTTTCTGCCAGATTGCTGCGAGCAAAGAAACTTTTAAAGCAAAAATTATTGACAGAATTAGGAGGTTATTCTGATGAAACTAGAACAATTTAAAACTGCGTATCTGCAAATACAATTAAATAAAGAACAAAAAAATAAAATATGGCAGCAAATCGAAACTGTTTCCAGTATCGAAAAAAACGATAAAATCGAGCGAAACAATTGCATTGAGAAAAAGAAAGTATTTTTAAAAGGTAGTCAATTTTCTACCCGTGCGGCTATCTGTGCAAGTGTACTATTGCTGTCTGGTTTAACTGTATTGGCAGCTGGGGAATTATCTGTACCTGATAGGATCGCAGAAGCAATCAGACTTTTTACGAATCAAAAGCAATTACCCTCTGACGAAGAAAAAACTCTTTACACACAGTATGGAAACGCATTGAATCAAGAAATTACTTTAGAGCATGGTACCTTAAAATTAGATGCGGCGCTTTATGATAACAACTTTCTATTGATTCCATTTCGTTATTTTTTTCAGTCCAATATTGAAGAATCTGAAAATACTACATCAGACGCAGATTTTTCAGATACAAATACTTATTTCTTAAAGAAGCAGCAATGTCAAAATGATTTGAATCATATAAAATACAGTATTGGAAAAGACGCTAAAATTAACAATGGCATTAATTGTTCTTATACTATTATCAATCCGCAGATGCAGAACGACGGTATTTTCACAGGCAGTATTGTACTAAAAGCCGACACGAAAACATCTTTTCAGGAAAGCGAAGTGCTACAACTGCTTCGGGAAGTAGAGCAACCACAGGTTCTTGGAAAAATTAGATGGCTAGAAGAAGGAGAAAATACAGAAAGTTTAGATGTATATAAAGATAGCGAAACAGGATATTTTGTTTTTACAGAGGATTATACCATTCCCCATGATGTTCTAACAACATTTCAATTAGGGAAGGCTTTGGAGCAGCGCACGCTTTCTATTCATGAATCACAGTCAAAAACCTTAGATCAAATGCAGATATCCATTGACTCTATCACGCTTTCACCGATATCGCTGTATTGCAATTTAAGAGCGAAAAATGTCCCGTTGTTATCCATAGATGTTGTATTAAAAGATAATAGCATGGTTACATTATCTCCTAATGGAAGTGGATGTTCTTTTGATAACATAGAAGAAGGTTATATTTTTACAGCATCTCAATTCTTCGATAAACCAATTTCGTTGGATAACGCTGCGGGTGTATGGATTCGCAAGGACAATTTAGAAGTATGGCTACCGCTTGAAAATTAGATTGAATTTTTAATGAAACAGGGTTGTCGAAAACAACACAATTCTCTGATATATATTTAATTTATACTCACGAACGATTAAATTTTCCTTTCTGCACAGCATAGATTGTCCATTTATACACTATAATAGGCTGTGCAGAAATTGGAAAATATTAATGGTCATCAGTATAATACCACAGTTATATATTGCCGGAAAATTGTATTGTTCAAAATCCCCCTATAATATATCTTACAACAAAACATTTCTTAGTAATGATATTTTTTCCTTTTCCCCAACAAAAACAATAACGTCAGTACCACCGCCATTACTTCCGCCGCAACAACCGACCACCATATTCCATCTAAGCCCCATATCAAAGGAAATATTAGCACGGCTGAGCACTGAAATACCAATGTACGGAAAAATGAAATTAGTGCAGAAGTCAATCCGTCATTGAGCGCTGTAAAGAAAGAAGAACCAAATATTGCAAACCCTGACATTAAAAAAGAAAATGAAAATATACGAAACGCATGCGCTGTCATTTCCAAAAGCTCCACGTCATAGCTTACAAATATCAAGGCAAACGGACGCGCCAATATCTGTCCAGCAGTAAACATTACAATCGAAAAAATTCCTATTAAAATTGTACTTTTTCTACGCAAATTTTTTAACTCTTCGTAATTCTGCGCCCCGTAATGATATCCAATAATCGGTGCACCACCAACAGAATAACCAATAAATATTGCTTGAAAAATCATACTGACATACATTAAAACACCATATGCAGCAATACCATTCTCACCTGCATATTTAATTAATTGTATATTAAAAAGCATTCCCACAAGCGACATAGATATATTACTCATTAATTCCGAAGAACCATTTGCACAGGCTTTTAAAAGTGCCGGCACGTCGATTTTACATTTTACCAGCCGCAAATAGCTGCTATTTTTACGCCCAAAATAGATAAGCGGAACTACTCCTCCAACAAATTGGCTGATTGCGGTTGCCGCTGCTGCGCCTATCAATCCCCATTGAAAAACAGCGACAAATAGTGCATCCAACACCATATTGGCAACGCCTGCCGCAACAGTAATATACAAACCCAGCTTTGGTTTTTCGGCAGTTGCAAACAGACATTGGAACTCATACTGCAAAATATAAAACGGAATAGCAGCCAGTAAAAACCTTCCATAGAGAACGCTGTTTTCCAATAAATCGCCTTCTGCCCCCATTAACATAGCAATCGGACGAATAAAAATAAATCCAAATATTGCAATGAAAATACCGCAGACTGCCGCCGCATAAACGATTAACGAGAACAATTCATTTGCCTTTTTGCTGTCGCCCTCCCCCATAGTTTTCGCAATTAACGCGCCGCCTCCTGTACCAAACATAAAGCCCACGCAGCCAAAAATCATTAACAACGGCATAATAAAATTTACTGCCGCAAACGGTGTTTTCCCAACAAAATTGGATACAAAAAATCCGTCTACCACGCTGTAAACAGACGTAAAAACCAACATTAAAATAGAAGGAAAAGTAAAGCGTATTAAACGTACAAAATTAAAATGATCCGATAATTGAATACTATTTTTCTTCATGTTTTTCTATCACCTTTATACCTAATTCATTATTTTATCTGCGAAAACCACCTATTTGCAAAGTCTGCAACGGCTGGAACAAGGGCTTTAATATCCCAATCGGTTGTATTCACCGTAAGATGATAACCGCTACGTTCTCCCCAGCGGCTTCCTGTTATAATCTCCCTTGTCTGCTGGCGGCTTTTATCAACACTGCGAATTTTCCGTTCTATCTCCCGATAAGTCAGCCTATCTTCCTCCTGCGCACGCTCCATACAACGCCTAATTTTTGCCTGCATATCTGCACACACAAATAGATTAAATGGCTGATATGCCTTTAACAAAACATCTGCATTGCGCCCGATTATTACGCAGTCACGCCCCAATTTCGCAATCTCCTCAATCACCTTTTTCTGCTCTAACAGTAGATTTGTCTGTGTTTTTTGCAATGTCATCTGCCCCATTGTACTGCCCACGAAAGACCGTCGGAAATGAAGTAACATATTTTTATTTGCGGAATTTTCCATAATTGCTTCTGCATAACTTTTATCTAAACCTTTGCTCGCCGCAGCCGCTTCGATAATTTCCTTATCGTAATAATCAAATTCCAGCAAATCAGCAAGCCGTTTACCCAGTTCCCTTCCGCCGCTTCCAAACTCACGGCTGATTGTTATAATCCGCATTGTTATTCCCTCCCTTGTATAACTTTTGCCTTTTCTTTTAATGCCTGTAAAAATTTTTCTGTTAATTCCAGATATTTTTCTACATCTTCCTGCGCCCACGAAGCAAAAATTTCATTTTCCACCTGCAAAACGCGCCCCGCTGTCCGCTCCGCCAATTTTTTGCCCTCCTCGGTCAAACACACCACTTTATTTTTCGCACCAGCCATCTCCAAATAAACAATCCCTTCTGCTTCCAATTTACGGATTGCGGAATTAATTGTCTGTTTATTTAATCCCGTAAAATGGCAGATTTCCCTTAACAGGCGGCGATCGCCATTCTCCAAAATAGCATAAAGAATCATGCCTGCACTGTCCGACATTCCCAGTTTTAAATATATTTCATGATATGCCGCACCCGTTTCACCAAATAAATAATTATAACGTTTTAATTCTTTTGAAACATTATCCATGATTTCCACTCCTATCTCTCCCTAACTCAGATAAACCGGAACTAAAATTTTGCCATTTTGCGCAAGATTTCATTCTTAAACGCCTAAAAGCAATCTGAATATATCAAATTATTGTACGATTTCGTACCGTCTATTATAGTCCGAAATCATACAAATGTCAATAAAAATATTTCAATTGCTGTACTCAGAAGCTGTTGCAAAAGTACAATCTGTTAAAAGTTCTAACGCAAATGAAGGAATTATAACAAGCGACCAGCGTATCATGCAAAAAATATCCAAAATCAAATCGGCACAGTCCAACTTAAAATCATCGAAGATATAAAGACGCAGATTCTTTCTTTTATCCATTTATCCAACGAATATCAATATCTATTAAAAATATGAGCTGAATTTCCCAACTCATATTTTTTTAGAATTATTTATGAGGTTTGAAAGCTACGGACAATTTGATAAACTATACTAAGCATCGAAAAAATTGACGGTTAGTATAACAACATGCACACAGCCGCACAGTTCCTAGAGAAGACCAAAAGCTGTCGGAAAATCTTAACGGTTATCAGCAAACAATTTTTCTCTACATAAGGCTGTACAAAAAAATATTCTGGAAAGGAGAACAAAATTTATGACTACTCCCATCTGTTTTGCATAGCGTGGCTATTGCAAATATAAAATAGAATACCGTAATAGCCCGCGCATCCAAACAGTACAGTGCTATGCATTTTAACAAGCTGTCTTTGCTTGTTTTTACGCAATATTGTACCTTTATAGGAGATGTAGATGAGCTATTTTCGAAAAATTGAATATCAAATTATACCAGCAGATTCTTTCGCAGTGACACGGAATTGCTCCGGCTGCGGCAGAAAAGCACATTTTATTAATACAAAAAAATTCCGTGTAAACGCTAATGGAAATAAATTGGATGTGTGGCTGATTTATCAATGCGAGAACTGTAAACATACACTGAATTTAACAATCTATGAACGTCAAAAAATTTCATCAATTCCCAAAGCTATCTATAAGCGCTTTGTAGAAAATGAAGAACAGCTTGCCGAACAATATGGAAAAGACTTTTCGCTATTCCAGAAAAATAAGGCTGAAATTGATATTGAACAACTGCAATTTCAATTTACCCCATTAGATAACACAATCCCCGCCGATGATTTTGATTGCAAGGAAAACAAAATTATTAAAATTCATAATCCTTTTTCATTGAAAATCCGTCCGGAAAAACAGATTTCTGCGCTTTTTAGATTGTCAAGAAGCCAAGTGCAGAAACAAATAAACGAAGGAAGTATTCAACTACAGCAAATTTCGCCGCAGTGCATTTCATTTTACTTTAAAAAATAGAATCCTTTCAACCTTAGGAACTATTAAAGAATTATACTCATGAACGAAAATAATTGCCAATCTAAATGTATAACGAGTGAACGCTTCTACAATGCTGGTGTAGTAAGAGGCAAGTAAATGTGTTCATGAGTATAATCTTTACATCCGACTTATCTAAATCTTCTTATACTATGTTGTCATCAATCGGTGTACCTCGGTCTTGCATAAAAAGCTTTATCCTGCGTCATCTGCAAAGTTTATTCTTAACAGTTCCTTAGAGATATTTTACAGATTATAAGCAACAAATCTCTAATAAGAATTTTTGGTTGACTATTAAAAAAAATATGATATGATTCTAATTAGACAGAAATGATTCTCTATTAAAGTATAAAAGGAGTTGTCATGATTGCAACAAAAAGAAAACGAAAATTGACGTTTCAAGGAAAAAATTATTATTGGTATATTCGGGAGGAAGGCACTGACTGGCGCAGTCCTGTTATCCATATTATTTCAGAGGATAAAAAACTGCGGCTGGCTTATCACTTTGACAGGGATATTGCAGTAGGAACGCAATATATTAAGGAACTTTTAGCTATGTATTTTACAGAATATACTGGCAACCACTAAAGTTTGCCAATATCGCTGACGCACGAGCGTAAATATATCCTAAGCGATATGATAAAATTTATCACTCGTAACTCGTGAGTATCACTATATTGGGGAAAGGAATTATGGACAATGAGCGAAATGAAAGAAAAACTCCACACAGGAGAATTGTATTTTCCGAATGATAATGAAATTATTCAGGAGCAAATGGCTTGTCAAGATTTATTGTGTGATTACAATATGACAAAACCGTCAGAAACAGAAAAAAGGGCACAACTGCTGCAGCAAATGCTAGGGGACTGCGGTGAAAATGTGTATATTGAAGCTCCCTTCTATGCTAATTGGGGCGGACGGCACTGCCATTTTGGCAAAAATGTCTATGTAAATTACCACTTAACCTGTGTTGACGACACACATATTTATATTGGCGATTATACAATGATTGGCCCAAATGTGACAATTGCAACGGCTGGGCATCCGATTCTTCCACGCCTGCGTGAACAGGCATTTCAGTACAATATACCCGTTACAATTGGCAAAAACTGCTGGCTTGGCGCAGGGGTTATTGTTATGCCCGGCGTTACTATCGGTGACAATACCGTAATCGGTGCAGGAAGCATTGTAACCAAAGATATTCCTGCTAATGTTATCGCCGTCGGCAATCCATGCCGTGTTCTGCGCGAAATCAATGAACACGATAAGGAATATTATTATAAAGACAGACGGATTGATGCTTTATTATAAGTGTTTATTAAGTGTATTATTAATATTTCTTTATTTGCTAGATCAATTTAAAATTATTTCAAAGGGGTTGTTGGAAAACAATTATAATTTCCCAAAAGCCCCTTTTATAATGCAAAATACTGCGACCTCATGCCAATTCTCTATAACACACATATAAAAAAAATTTATGCAACATCTACGGAAAATTGAGTACGGTTCTTTCTTTATGTACCCATACGCATAAAAAAGGGCAGTTTAAATACTACCCTCTTACTAATTTCCCACTAAAAAATTTCAATGTTTTCAACAATAATATTCCTACTACCAACAAAACGGGGAATGCGATGGCTGCCAATATCCCTTTTCTTAAATCATTGGACTGTATACTAGACAGATATCCTACCAATGTCGGGCCGCCGGAACAGCCCAAATCTCCCGCAAGGGCAAGCAGTGCAAACATTGCTGTTCCGCCGTTTCGTATGGATGCAGATGCCTTGCTAAAGCTTCCGGGCCACATAATCCCTACCGATAAACCGCAGATTGCACACCCTACTAGCGATAAAAAAGGCGTTGGTGCTAAAGAAATACAGAGATAAGAAACAATGCATAAAATGCCGCTTCCCATCATAAATTTATCTAAATCCAGTTTATCACCAAATCTCCCATAAAAAGCCCGCGCACTTCCCATTAGAATGGCAAACGCCATTGGGCCTGCAAGATCGCCTAATGTTTTACTGACACCTAACCCTCTTTCTGCAAAAGTTGAAGCCCATTGACTAACGGACTGCTCACTTGCACCAGCACACAGCATCATTAACATCAATACCCAGAAAACTTTATTTTTGCATAAGTCTATAATGGACATTCCGGTTTCACCTTCCGCAATAACTGGTACCATTGGTGTTTTAGCAAATAAAAACGTATTATATAACGGCACAATTACCCATAGAATGGTTAATATTTTCCAATTTTGTATCCCAAAAATACGAAAAAACAGTGTGGAAAGCAATACAACGCCCACATGCCCCCAACAATAAAATGAATGCAGCAGACTCATTGCTTTTTCTTTATTATCTGTTGGACAGCTATCCATTATCGGACTAATCAACACTTCAATCAGACCGCCGCCAAGCGCATATATCGTAACGGAAATCAACAGTCCGGTGTATGCATTTGGAAGTATTTCCGGAAGAATGGCAAGCCCAAACAACCCCGCCGCCGAAAAAATATGTGCAATCATAATAGATGCTCTGTAACCGATTTTGTCAACAAATCCTGTCGACAGCAAATCAACCAGCAATTGAATCCCGAAGTTAATCGTTATCAACATTGTGATTTGCCCCAACGGTATTTGGTATGTACTTTCAAATGTTAAAAATAATAACGGAACAAAGTTATTTACAATTGCCTGCACAATATATCCGATAAAGCAGGCATACACTGTCTTTTTGTATTTTTCATTCATCAGTAAAACTCCTTTCATCAACATTACACCACCCTGTTCCCTTTCATCAATTTTTGAGAATAATTTACAATATGATAAAAATGTCAAAGGGTGCTAAATAATGTAATTTTTTCTATCCATTTTCTTATAGCCTTTACAATATGTCATTATATCATTATTTTTATTAATTTCAATTGCATTTTCTCACAAATTAGTGTGATCCTAATATTGATACCGATTTCGATATCGAATAAACATTGCAACTGACAAAGCAAGTGCCATAAGTTCTGCAACTGGCGTTGCAAGCCAGATGCCATTAACGCCCAAAAGCGCCGGAAGCACCAGCATGGTTATCAACATAAACACAAATGATCTCGAAAATGCGAGCACCGCCGAAACCAATCCGTTTGATAACGCTGTAAACATTCCGCTTGCAAATATATTAAATCCAATAAAAAACAACGCGATAGTGCAGATTCGATTGCCTGTAACCGCTAAATCATACACGGGATTCTCTGGACGGGCAAACACCGAAACCAGCGGTTTTGTTAATAAAAAGGACGCAGCTACCGATAAAACGGAAATTGCGGCAATCACTTTTAAACTTATCGCAGTCAATTTTTTCAGCTTTGATTGGCTGTCTGATAATTCGCTATGTGCGGCACAATTTTCCTGATAATTTTCTGACTTATTTTGCACAGTATTATTAAACTGATTATCGGAAAATTCACCTTGCCTAATGTCTTTTCGAGATTTCTGCCCTTTCGAAATTTTTGTCTTTTCTAATGGTGTTTTGTGAATATTCTGCTCGCCATAATAATAACTAATCATGGGAGCAACACCGTAAGAATATCCTGTATAGAGCGAACTAACAAACATTAGTACATACATAATAATAGTTACTGCTGCCACACCATCCTCTCCCACATAGCGGAGCATTGTCCAGTTAAACATCATTGTGATAATTCCTGTAACAAGTGCAGTTGCCATTTCAGAACACCCATTAGTAGCTGCATGGATAAGTACCCGAAAGCGAAACACTGGCTTTTTGAAATGCAGCAGACTTTTTTTCTGGCTAAACACGATAAAACCAACTACTGCTGTTACAGAATATCCAAGTCCTGTTGCAATTGCAGCGCCGCTGATACCCATATCGAATAATGCAATAAATACATAGTCCAGCACCATATTTAATACACCACCTGCCACTGAACAAATTAGAGAAAGCGTTGCTTTTTCACTGGCAATCATATAGAGCGTAAAATTGTTCATAAGCAAAATTGGAATGGTAAACAGTAGATAACGGCTTAAATATTCCACACAATATCCCTCTACCTCCATAGATAAATGCATTCCTGCAAAAATGGAATCCATAAGCAGAAAGCCCAATACACTCATTATTAGTCCAACCAGAATATTTACAAGTATTAGAAATGTAAAATCTTCTTTTGCCTCTTTACTTTTCTGCTGTCCCATTTTTTTCATAATTACCGCACTGCCTCCCGTGGCAAGCATCGTAGAAATCGCCGTTACAAGCTGAATTATCGGGGCTGTCAAATTAATCGCAGACAATGCATTCGTTCCAATTAAATTAGAAACAAATAGACCATCAACCATTGTATAAAATGACATAAAAACCGTCATTGCAATGGTTGGAATAGCAAACTTTAAAATATTTTTTAAGGTAACTGGTTTTTCGTATACATTTTGCTTTTTCGCTGTGTTTTCCATAGTTATTCCTCCATTTCTTGATTTATATATTGCTTTTTACAGTTCTATCATGTATCATAAACTATACAGTAACTGTACAGTCAATAGTGAAATTTATAAAAATATATGCTGATGAATAATTGGGGTTTCCTTCTACGCTGCACATATTGCCCGTTTATGCGATATGGGCTGTGCAGAAATTGGAAAATCTTAACGGTCGTCAGTATCATACGGGAGGATTTTAAAAATGGATGAGAAAAGCAAGCTGCTAACAATTGGGCAATTTGCAGCGCTACATGGCATAAATAAAAAAACGTTGATGTGGTATGATGAAATCGGCTTGTTTTCACCTGCTGTTGTAAATTCAGTAAACGGATATCGGTATTATAATTATTATCAAAGTTCCATTTTAGAAACCATTTTGCTGTTGCGGGAATTGGATGTGTCAATCGCCGAAATACAAGCGTTTATGCAAAACCGTTCGGCGGCAAGTTTAAAAATACTTTTAGAGGAAAAAATCGCCGCACTCGATCGCAATATTTCCCATTTAAAATCGGTGCGCAAAACAATGTGCAACCATTATCAAAATATGGTAACGCTTCTGACCATGGATTTATCAAAAATCAGCATTATTGAAAAAGAAGAACATTGTCTGGTAACTGTCGATATCAGTAAGGAAACCTCCTTTGACAAAGAAGTAGAAATGATTACTGCGGAAACACAAAAATACCAACTCAGACGTCTGCATGACGCCTCTTATGGAACAATGATTTCCGTTGCTGACCTGTTTCAAGGAAACTTTGAAAATTATTTTAAACTGTTTATTGAAATCCCTTATCCCATTCAAAAAACGGGGCTACATATACAGCCTAAAGGAAAATATATTCAAGCATTTCACAAAGGAAACTGGGAGAACATAAAACAAAAATATCAAGAAATACTAAAATTTTCTTATGACCGAGGACTTACTTTAAGTGGTTTTTCATATGAAATTGGGATAAATGAAAATGTAATTGATTCGATTGAAGATTATATTACAAAGATCGAAATTCCTATCCATGGATAATATATTTCCGTTGATATCCTTATGCAGCTACGTTATAATAAACCATATTGATTTTCACAAAGCTTGTTTAGAAGAATCAAAATACTTGTCCTATTTGATATTTTTTTGATTATTACGAAAAGAGGCACTATGACATCACAATCTATATTAGTAATTGAAGACGACAAAAAGCTTAATGACGGCATTTGTCTAGCATTAACCAATCCTACACTTTCTTTTTTTCAGAGCAGAACTCTGGCTGACGCACGGCAGATTTTGGATAAGCAGGATATTGCATTGATTCTGCTCGACGTAAATCTCCCCGACGGAAACGGCATTGATTTTGTAAAAGAACTGCGCAGATACTGCACAATTCCCATCCTTTTAATTACAGTTAACAATATGGAACTAGATATTGTAACAGGACTGGAAGCAGGCGCCAACGACTATATTACAAAACCATTTAGTCTTATGGTTTTACGGGCACGGGCAGCAGTCTGGCTGCGTGAGAAAGGCACTCAGACAAACCATTATATTATTGATGATTTTGATTTTCACTTTGAAAAAATGGAATTTCGCCGCGGCAGCACTTTAATCGAATTAAGCAAAACCGAACAACGGCTGTTAAAAATTCTGTGCGATAATCGAGGTGCCACAGTCAAAAGAGAATATCTCATTGACGCTGTATGGCAGGGCGATACAGAATATGTTGACGCGCACGCCTTAACCGTAGCAATAAAACGGCTGCGCGATAAACTGGAAAATAATGCTAAGAATCCAACATATATTAAAACAGTATATGGAATTGGCTATACATGGGCGGTGAATCGTTAATGGATAGAATTATTGTAGGGGCTGTGGTGTTTGCCGCAGCCTGTTTTGGGTGGTACTGTTATTTTTATCAGAAGGAAAAAAAGCTGCTTACAAGGCTGCAAAATATGCTCTCTCAAGCGGAATCTGGCACGCTAAATCAGCAGACTTTTTCAGAAGAAATGCTGTCTTCTATAGAGAGTCAATTTCAAAAATTTCTTGGATGCAGCCTGCTAGAAAAGGAGAACCAACGGGAGCAAAAACAAATTATTCAAGGACTAATTTCTGATATTTCGCATCAAACTTTAACACCGATTTCCAATTTAAAACTCTATGCCGAACTGTTAAATGAATCAGTGGGAAAAGACACAGAATGGTACCCCATTACTGATACCTTGCTTGAACAAACTGAGAAATTAGACTTTTTAATCCAATCACTGGTACACCTTTCAAGAATGGAAACAGGCATAATTGGCGTACATCCTAAACAAGAAATGATACAATCTCTTTTTCAATCTATACAGCAAGAATACAATGAAAAAGCCTCTGGGAAGAATATTTCTCTTTATATTTCAGATACGGATTTAGAAGCTGTTTTTGATTTAAAATGGACAAGTGAAGCATTAGGAAATATTGTCGATAATGCCATTAAATATACCCCCAGCGGCGGAAGCGTATCTGTCAGTGCAGTAGGATACTCTTTTTTTGTGCGGATTAATATTGCAGACACCGGAATTGGAATTGCACACGATGAATTTACAAAGATTTTTGAACGATTTTACCGTAGTTTTGCAACAGAAGATCAAGCTGGCGTAGGGATTGGATTATACCTTGCACGTGAAGTGATACAGGCACAAAAAGGCTATATTAAAATTGCGTCAACGATAGGAAAAGGTTCTACTTTTTCTGTATTTTTACCTGCAGTTCATCCTAAAAAAGAAATATATTAATGCGACAGCCCTTTTTCTCGTTTTGCGGATTATTTCCTCTAAACGAGTCTGCACATAGAAAGTTTCAAAACTGTAATATTTCAGAAACCACCTTGAAACTTTTTAGGTATATAGTATAACTGTACTTGAAAAAGGGATTGATTATAATGAAAATACTTAAAGCATAAAAACAGTTAACGACATGACCGTTTGGTAAAAAGAACAATTATAATCGATCAAATATTATTTTCTTTTAGGAGGATTTTATGAAAATATTGTCAGTAACAGAATTAACAAAAGTATATGGCACAGGGGAAACCGCAGTGCATGCTTTAGATGGCGTTAGCTTTTCGGTAGAAAAAGGAGAATTTGTTGCGATTGTGGGAACGTCTGGAAGCGGCAAATCAACGATGCTTCAAATTATCGGAGGACTTGATACACCAACTTCAGGTGAAGTTATTTTAGACGGGCAGACATTGGGAACTATGCGTGATGAAGAGCTTACCATATTCCGACGGCGAACGATTGGATTTGTTTTTCAACAGTATAATCTTGTCCCTATGCTGAATGTATGGGAGAATATTATCCTTCCGATACGACTTGATGGCAAGAAACCAGAAACTGATTATATTAACGAAATTATTGCAACATTGGGACTTTCTGCTAAGCGCTCCTACCTGCCTCATGCGCTGTCCGGAGGTCAACAGCAGCGTGTTGCTATTGCACGGGCACTTGCGACAAAACCAAGCATTTTGCTTTGTGATGAACCGACCGGCAATCTGGATTCCCAGACAAGCCAAGATGTGCTTGGGCTTTTAAAAGTGACCAGCGAGCAGTATCATCAAACAATGGTAATGATTACGCATAATGAAGAAGTGGCACAGCTTGCCAATCGAATACTGCGCATTGAAGATGGAAAACTTGCTGTACCCAAAAACGAAAATAGCTTGCATCAGGTAAAAGAAATATAAGAGTGAAAAAATATAACAAAACTTTCACAACTTGTTCGTATATTAGGAACTGTCAATAAATAACAAGTTATTTTTTGACAATTCCTTGGAAAGGAATAATAAAAATATGGTAAAAGTAAAAAATCAAAGCACATTATGGCTTTTAACATTACGGTTTCTAAAGATAAACCGCGGTCGCAATGCAATTGCAATATTAGCAATTATTCTAACAACACTTTTGTTTACCAGCTTATTTACAGGAGCAGCGTCTATGATGCTTTCGAAACTGGCTGCGGATCAAAAAACATATAGCTCTTGGTCACACGCTGTTTTGCAAGATATTACAGAAGAAGACGCAAAGCGAATCATCACTGTACTACAGGAAACGCAATCCGTTAAACAGTTTGGCATGGATACGTTTGTCGGTCTTGTACAGGATGAACGGATTATGTCACAAACTGAAGTTCGTGCTGCGGACTTTTATGCTGCGAAATCATTCGGCAGTATACCAACAAAGGGCAGACTGCCAGAGAACATAAACGAAATTGCAATAAGCACCGTTACACTGGACGCACTGGAACTTCCGCGCGAAATCGGTACCAAAATTTCCTTTAACATATGGCTGGATACCGCAGCATCCTCTTCCAATGTGGTTTCCGCAGCGTTCACACTATGCGGCTGGTGGGAGGGCGATATATCCGATCATGCCCAATATGCATGGGTTTCACAAGATTTTGCTGATGCTATAATACCGCACAGCACACAAGAAGCACTCGGAAAAGACATCAAAAGTGGTACTATTAATTTTTCTGTATGGTTTCAAAATCTATGGAATTTAGATGAAAAAGCTAAACAATTGGGCGAACGCTGTGGATTTATACAGACTGGTATACGAGGCAAAGGATTTCAAGTCAATCCTGCCTATGGAATGTTATTTGGCGAAGGCGGCATACCGTTTGCTGGCATTGCGGTTCTAATACTATTTATTATTCTAGCGGGTTATTTGATTATTTACAATATTTTCAATATTTCGGTGCAGACGGATATCCGTGCTTATGGGCTGCTGAAAAACGTTGGAACCAGCGGAAAACAACTTGCGCAAATTGTGCGTATGCAGGCGTTTTGTCTATGTCTTGTGGGGATTCCTATCGGACTGCTTCTAGGATATCTCGGCGGACGGCTGCTTAGTCCGCTGCTTACAGCAGACATTGATAATATCGAACAAGTACCGCAAACAATTATTTCTGCACATCCGCTGATTTTCATTGCTTCGGTATTTTTCGCGCTGATAACTGTTTATCTTTCCGCAATGCAAGCCTGCCGCATTGTCGCACGCGTTTCTCCCGTGGAGGCGCTACGTATCGCACAAGGCGGGAAATCCTCTTATAAAACCAAGCAAAACACCAATGTTTCTTGGTGGGGAATGGCACTGTATCATTTTCGTCAAAATTGGAAAAAAGGCAGCATTGTAATGCTATCCATTGCAATCTCATTGATAACGCTAAACGCTGTTTTTATAATGGTACGAGGATACAATATTAACACCTACAAAGACATCTATCTTTCCTCTGATTTTGAATTAGACAAACTGCCAGACTCTGCTGAATATGCGAACTTTCATGGCATCACGAAAGAAATGCAGACGCTTCTTAATGCCTGCCCTTTTGCTCAACAAGTTGGATATGTACGCTATTCGCAGGAATATCACGAAATGGAACCGCATCTTCTCGCAACGTGGGACTTACTTGTTCCAGAAATGCTTAATGATTATTGGCAGGAGGTTTGGGTACAAATGAAAGCCGAAAACCAAATGGAAATAATTTTAATAGGTGTCAGCCAATCTATATTTGAGAAACTGCAGTGGCGCAGTGACGCACCAACTTGGGAAGAATTTCAAAGCGGTAATTATGCAATTGTTGATTATCCTCTGTTTTCCATAGATGGCGCAAGCAATTATCAAGTGGGAGATAACATCGCCTTTTCCTATCAAAGCGGTGTCAAAAAAGATTATACTGTATTAGGCGAAGCCATGCTTCCTTATTCTTTGGGTTATCCATATACCAAACACGTATCTGTCACCATAATATTGCCGGAAAATGAATTTATTGCCTGCACCGGAAATACCACAGCAATGCGCGCCGCAATAGAAGCCGATACTGATTCGGAGAAAAAAGTGGATCAATACCTAAAAGAAACCATATTGTCAAACGATAGTACGCTCCTACTGCATTCCATTCTTGACCTGCAAAATTCTTTTGGACGCTTTTTAAAGAAATATTATATTGTCGGTGGTGCGCTTGCTGTGGTATTAGCTTTTATTGGTATTATAAACTTTTTTAACACAACAGCGGCATCTGTACTCAACCGCAAACGGGAACTGGCACTTTTGGAAGTTGTCGGCATGACCAAAAAACAGATTCAAAAAATGCTTACTGCCGAAGGATGCCTGTATCTTGGCGGTGCTGTTATTTTGGCAATTGCAATAACATATTTATACGGCGGAAAACTGCTGTCAGTGGTTTTAGGGCAGGCATTTTACTTTCAAATATCTGTTACAGCACTGCCAAGTATTGCACTGATTCCCGTACTTACCGCAATTGCATTTGCGATACCAGAGTATCAATTTTACAGAGTGTGCAGACAAAGTGTTGTTGAGCGGATAAACGGAAAATAAATTTAATGAAAAGAGCAGTTCATTCTACTATAATAGTTGCTTTTTCTACACAAATAACAGATAATATATAATACAAACGCACAAATCCTAACAGAAGGGAGTCACCAATAATGCATTTGTTTATGTGTACAATGGCAGCCGGTTTAGAGGGGATTGCGGCTGAGGAATTATCTACCTGTTCCCCTAAAATAACAATGAAAGACACCAAACGTGGCAAAATCTTTTTTGAGAGCAGCGAATCGCTCGAACCTCTGCGCCGTCTACGGTGTGTTGACAATATTTATCTAGTGCTTGGCACAATGCATATTGGAACACATAAAAACGATTTAGCTTGCCTTGATCAAGCGACTGCGCAGATTGATCTGCACAAAGCCATTACATTTACTGCATTGCAGGAAACCCCCCGCATCCTTGTCAGCGCAAGCAAAAAAGGCAAACATACGTATTCACGGTTTGACTTATCTGCTCGCTTCTCACAGATATTAGTGCAAAAATATCATTATATAGAAGGCGACAGCCAAAATTTTAATCTTGCGATACGTTTGGATTTAGAAAACGGGGAATGCATGGTTTCGGCGCAGCTTACAGAAGCAGCATTCCGATTCCGTGGAAGCTATTATGCATTTCAGGCAGGCGGTATCCGCCCAACAGTAGCGGCTGCGTTAATTTGGATCAGCCGCCCAGCGCCAGAAGACGTATTTTATGACCCTTTCTGCGGTTCCGGCACTATTCCAAGAGAGCGGACATTCTACAAAGCACGGCGGATTATTGCAAGTGATATTAATGCCGAAATTATTGCAAGTACACGGAATAATCTGCCAAGTCAAGTAAAATTATTCTGCTGCGACGCACAGAAATTACACGCTGCCGATCACAGTATTGATGTGATTGTATCCAATATTCCTTGGGGAAAACAGATTCCGGTTGACAATATTTTAAACTTATATACATCCTTTTTGCGGGAAGCGAAAAGAGTATTATCCGAAAAGGGACGAATGGTTTTGTTAACGGATCATGAGGAAATTGTGCAGGCAGCAGCAGAAAATCAAATGAATATCCAACGAATTACAACAGTAAGTCTGCATGGATTGCTGGCGGGAGTGTATTATATTTCATAATCGCTCCCGCATCAAAACAGCAAAAAAATATAATGCTTTCCCCGCTATCTATACACATAATCTCACAAAAATATGGAAGCCTGCTAATATATCCTCTTATACATCATTGCTGAAATCAGCTTACTAATGAATCCTCTTATATACTACATAACGCCAGAATTTACCGTATTGCACTGGTTAAACGTATATGACTGGCGTTATGTAGTCAGGTTACTCGGAAAATTTAACTGTTAAGCAGTATAAATCACTGTTGGAATACATATACACAGCAAAAAGGACAACATCATATAAATTATCATAGGCAATGCTGGATAATAAAATATACCAAACCCTAAATTTTCCCGAATTACTCGAAATATTAAAAAATCAATCCCAGTTCCTATTGTAGCAGATAATCCCAGTGTAAATATAAAGTACCATGCTCCTTCCCATGAAAGCAAATGCCGCATCTGCCTTCGAGAAGCACCGATCGCCTCCATTGTGGCAAACTCCCGTTGCCTGCCCAATATATTTACACTGATTGTATTTACAAAATTCAAACATCCCACTGTAAACAGCACGATTGTAAGAAATGCCGATAATTTAGACAAAGCACTTTTGGCTTTCTCCAGCGACTTTGCAAGTTCTATTTTAGAAGTTCTTGTTATTGCAGGGATATTATCTGTTAATTCGATTACCTGCTCCAATACACTTTCCTCATATTCTGAATAATTGTCAATCTTTACGGAATAGATAATTGCCTTATCGCTATATCGGTCTATCACTTTATTGGAAACAAC
>CBCOYO010000002.1:0-9864 GCA_965114465.1 uncultured Lachnospiraceae bacterium | reverse complement strand
GGAAACAACAAGCCACGGCGCTGCACCGCTGTTCATGCCATCTCTTGCAAGCGGAATCTGTCCGCCGATAGGCAGTGCAAACTGTTTATCTGATTCCATAACGGAAAACGTTATTGTGCTTCCTAGATGCAGACCATTGCCGTTCATATCTGTCGTTAACAGAAAATCCCCCTTTTCAAAGCCTTCTATATTAATCGGCGTCTGTGAAGACTGGTTGTATTCTGCAATAATATCACTGTCTATCCCAATTAACAGCCCCCAAAATGCCGCCTTAGGATTGTCTATCCATATATTCGGTTCTGTAACTTCCATTCCACTTGACCGTTCAAATTCGTTTTTAATTTCCAGCCAGTCACCATAAACTGCATCCGAATAATGTTCATAAATTGACACAACTGTCGTAATTCCAAGCGATTCTATCCCCTCAATATATTGCATTTTTTCTAATATTTCCGGCGTAAAGCTTTGCTCCTCAACCGGTGAAAAAGATGCCCTGCTCATGCTATTATAAAGTGCGATATCGTGCGCTGTATTATAATTGATAAACTCATCAAGCGACATTCCCCTCAGTATTGTCATACATAATAAAAAAGCTGTACTGCTTAAGAAAAAAGTACCAATAACCAGACACGCTTTCTGCGGCTTTCGAAAAACATTTCTTAATCCCATCCAACACAGTTTCGTATGAACTCCTTTACTTTTTGTTTTCCATTTCCAGCCGCTTTGGACATACCTTTGCGTATCAATCGGCGAAATTTCCATTACTTTTTTCGCAGTTGTACAATAACTTGCATAAATCATAACACCGGAGAAAAATGCCGACGCAATCGGAATTATCCAGTGGAACTGCGCTTTTGAAAATCCCTCCAGCATACTGCCAAGAATCAGCGGAACAATCCATTGGGTGATAAAACATCCCAAAAATAACCCAATTGGCATAACATTGAAAAGTATTCTTTTCATCTGGCAATATATTATCCGCTTTAACTGTTTTGGTGTTAATCCAATCGTTTTTAATAGACCATAAAAGGCAATTTCTTTCGCCGCAGAAATCGTATTAATATTATAAATTATCAGGAATCCATCCAGCATAAAAAAGAGAATTACTACCAATGCAAATCCTGTATTTTTAGATAAAAATTGTATTTCCTGTCCACCCAAAATAAGAAATATCTGCTGTTCATTTAACAGAATTTGTTTACGTATCAAGGCAAGTTTTTTCTGAAATTGTCCAGCAGTTAAGGAAAAACCGACAAACTCCACCGGTGCTTGATGTTGTGTAAGCGCTTTTTCTGATAAAAAAACCTTTTGCTTGGAAGCCGTATCAATATAAGAGGTATCTGTATAATAGCCAGAAAGAATAAATTTTTCCTGCTGTACCAAATCCCGATCCTCCCAAGCTGTATACAATGTAATTTCCGCACCGATTACTGGTTCAATGCCAAGCCTTTTTAAAAGCCATGTTGACATCATAATTTCCTTATCTTCTAACGGATAATGTCCCTGTATATCAGAAAAAAGCGGCTCGCTATAAATATCCCAGTTTTTTTCTGTATAAAGGGAAAGGCTTAAACCCGATTGCCCAATATTGCCTGCCAGCCGCCCTAACTTATATGAAATATGCAGCGGTGCCTGTACCATGTCACTTTTTTCCAGAAGTACAAGCTGGCTTTCCTGCGGATCAGTCAGCACAATATCCGCAATAGTACCCTTCTCTTTTCGTTCCTGCATTGCGCTAAATCTTTGGAAATTATAAAACACACTGCAGGCAGCAGTAATTAAAATAATTACAAAAATAGCTGCAATAGATATCATAAAATTTTGCGTGTGATTCGATGCATAAGTTCGTTTTGCAATTATTTGCAATGCTGTTTTAGAGATGTTTTTTCTGCTGTTTTGATTTTTATTGAACATATACGCCGCCTCCTTGATTTGCAATTTTTCCATCCTCTATATGAATCACTCTGTCAGCAAGTTTTGCAATTGTATTGTCATGTGTAATCATTACAATTGTTTGATGAAATTCTCTACTCGTTTCTTTTAGCAAAGAAATTACATCTGCACTGGTTTTGCTGTCAAGGTTTCCCGTCGGCTCATCCGCAAGAATAATCTCTGGTTTGGTAAGAAGCGCACGGGCAATCGAAACACGCTGCTGCTGCCCGCCGGATAAATTATTTGCAAGATTTTCCATCTTATCTTCCAACCCCAACGCATAAATAATTTGTTCCATAAATTTCTTATCCGCTCTTTTGCCATCCAACGCTAAAGGGAGCACAATATTCTCATATACATTAAGAACAGGAATAAGATTATAGTTCTGAAACACAAAACCAATATGGCGACGACGGAATACCGCAAGCTTTTCTTCTTTTTGATAAGAAAGTTCTTTTCCAGCAATCAATACTTTTCCGGAGGTTGGCATATCCAACCCTCCCATAATGTGCAAAAGTGTCGATTTCCCCGATCCAGATGTCCCCACAACCGCAGCAAAATCCCCCTTATAAATTGTAAGACTAACTCCATCAAGTGCCTTTGTTACATTGCCGCCTTGATTATAATATTTTTTTAAATCGACCGTTTCTAAAATTGGCATATCCATTCTCCTCACTTATCACCTTATACTAGGAACTATTGTTACTATGAAGATTTTATTGTACATATTTCAACTTTTTATCAACTTTATTATCAAGCCTGCAATCACATCAAATTAATAGAAAACACATTACTGTTCAACCCTGCCAAACTCGCAAACTGCTATGTAATGAAATAATCTATAAGAAAAACACTGCTATTGTATTCGACAACAAAATATGATATTATAATTATATCTTTAATTAACTACAAATATAAGTAAATTAACCAGACCGTGCTTGCGATTTTAATAGCAGAAATAATATAAAGGAGGATGCCTATGAATACAACCAATTCAAGTAAACAAATATTTTCCTTGCCAGAGGAGGAATTAACAGACTGCGAAGTTTTAGTAATGCGGGTAATCTGGAACAGTGCCGAAATTATGTCTATCCAAGAAATTACTTCCAAAATCAATCATACATTTCATAAAGATTGGAAAATACAAACCATTTCAACTTTCCTTAGCCGTGCTGTGAAAAAGGGCTATTTGGAAATGAAGCGCAATGGAAGAAGCTTTGACTACTATCCGCTTGTAACGGAACAAGAGTATGGAAAACGTGAGATTGCTAAATGTGTCGAGGTTTGGAGTGAGGGCAAGTTAGAAAATCTTATTGCTTCCTTTGCAGAAACAAACAAACTATCAGAACAGGAAAAAACACAGATAAGGAGGGTTATCGATGGTATGGACTAGATTATGCATCACCTATATTCTATTTTTATCTGTCGCAGGCAGTTTATCCTATGGGCTTACTGTATTATTTCGGAAATATATGCGTTCCCTTCACACAGAAACTATTGAAAATCCATCTTCAATACTAATTTTGCAGAAATTAATACTGATTATATATTGGATACCAATACCGTTTCTGTGCATCTATTTCTCAAGAATAGACTATTACAAAGGACGGAAAGCATATATTGGAGAGTTTGCCTGTACATCTGCACTGCCAGTGACAAAGTTTTTTAATATACTCACTATGGTATGGTTTGCAGGTTTTTTATACAATATAACTAAATATATCGTTGAATTTATCCGATTATATACTATAGAGCGTGGCAATATTCCTGTGGAAAATTTAACTGATATTCGTATTTTTGAGAAGTACCAAAAACAATTTCATATAAAAAAAGTAACTCTTTGCCAAAATGATTTGCTTTTGTCACCAATTACGGCTGGATTTATCCGACAGCGTATTATTTTACCATATAAAAATTTTACTGAAAAACAGCTTTCTATGATATATGAACATGAATTTGTCCATATCCAGCACAAGGATATCCATTGGCGGCTGTTTGCTTTGGCAACATCATGGATTCATTGGTTTAATCCTCTGATTTTCTTACAGCTTCGGGAAATGCATTGTTTACAGGAAATGGTATGTGACTATACTGTTCTATCCAATCAGCAGCGAAAAGAATCCATATCAGAAGATTTATTGGCAAATAATTTATTACCTTACAATACATATTTTACGCCGAAAGAATATGCTGTCTTTATGGTAGAGCTTAGCAATAATCATATTTTCTATACAGGAACTACCGCATTCTCGGAAAACAAAAGTCAATTAACAAGGAGGATTGAAGCAATGACAAATCAAAACAAATGGACAAAACCAAAGAAATGGGTAATTGGATTAGGCTGCTCTTGTTTAACGGCACTAACCATAATACCCTCAACCGCATTTGCGGAGGGTACTGCAAAATTGCAGGAAGCATGGATTCGGGCAGAAGGCATTGAAATAGAGGCAGAGCCGCAAAACCTTTCAGATCCAACAATTGAAGAACATTCTTATGCAAATGATGATGACGGAGTAATAGAAATTTATGTTGGTGATGATGCAATTATGAAATATTCTTCAAGCGTCGAGCTTGGGCGAACAATTAATAGTAATACAAGAGTTGTATATGAATACCATGACATGACGGAGGACAACTCAATTACTATTACAGTAATATGCAGTCCCAGCAATGCAAAATATCGAATAGGCATTATCAATAAAAATACGGAAAAGACTGATTATATTACAGGTACAGGAAAACTTACTCATAATTTTGAAATTACAGAAAACGGAACTTATTCTGCCTATGTAGAAAATTGCAGTAGTTCATCGATTACTGTAGATGGTTTTGCATACTATTTTAATTAAGGTTTGAAGGGGGATAAATATATCTTTCCCCCTTTGAATAAATTTATTCTAACTACAAAAGTAGTGGAAAGGAGGTTTATAATGCATTCAGATAAATATTACTAAAAAACAAACGAATACTAAAATACAACGAATTCGCAAACATACTATATAATACATTATTTTAAAAGAGTTTTTCAATATTAATAGTACGTAAATTACTGATGAGTAAAATAAAAATATTATAAACCAAATTTACAAATATGGAGGTAATTAAAATGAAATTCAAAAAAATACTCAGTATTATATGTGCTTCTGTTTTCTTTTTCAACAACGGAGCATTCGTATATGCAGCAGAACTATCCACAACAGATTTATCTGTTTCAGAATTATCCAGCGAAGTTGAAATTTCTGATAATGTATCGGATTCTGAAACAGAATATATTGCCGAAGATGAGATATCACTTGAAGAATTAAGGAATTTGACAGCACAAAGTGATACTGCAACTAATAACACTTCCGTTGAAATTCCTGAAATGTTATCAAATATTACAACATACTTGGATAATACCAAAAGCACGTCCTTAAATGATTCATCTGATATCGGATTAGAAATTAACAATCTGGATTCTTCCGCAATGATAGCAGATTTATCATCGTTTGGGAATAACCGCAGCGCATCAAGTGCTACAAATTATTTCACAGACTATTTATCCGAAACAAACGATTCAAAGTATGTTGTATTTTCCATGGGCGAAGGAATGATTGTGAATGCAACCCTACAAAGTCCTAATAAGTCTAATTTAGATTATAATTTAGTATTGGGTAGAGTAGATGATGAAGGAAATGTCACTCTTTTTCAGGACTGCCCATTGACAACATATATTGATCCAAATACCAATAAGACATTGGATGAAAGTATCTCTTATATTCATAACGAAGCTGCTATTGGAACTTATGCTGTTTTTGTAATATCAGTTAATGGCGGAAGCTCCACAGACAGTTTTACACTAACATTAAGCCTCGATGCTGCTGGTTCCTATGATAATAATGAACCAAACGATAACGCATTTGAGGCAGTAGAAATGTCTGGTCTAAGTGCTGATGGTACACTACACGTTGAAAATGATCAAGATTGGTATGTTACAAGCGGACACAAAGGTCCACATAATGTTACTGCTGGAAATTATAAAGCGGAAGTTTATTATGTAGTTGGTGACAATCAATTGGCAATGGCGGACTTCTTAGATGGTAATTATCTTTTAAGTGAAAATATTGTTTACTATATTAAAGTATACTCTGATACTAAAGGCGAGAATTTTACATATGGAAATTATACATTGCAATTGACAGATAAGTCTATCTATTCTACAATGGAAACAGCATTTGATTTCGGTGACTGGGAAAAAGCAAAATACAAAAAGCCAACCGCTCTACCTAGAGGACAGGTAGATGCTTTTTATAAATTTTCGCTTGATGCAGAAGATAAAGTTTATGCGAATATTTTCCCATTGGCGGAAGGAGCAGAAACAATATTAATGTTTTATGATAATAATGGAAAACTTATGGACTATGGTTTTACTGGTAGTGAATCTATAACGGATCTTCCAATAAGAGGATTGATAACACGTAATAATTCCAGCGTTAAATCTTTAGTTGTTAATGTTGACGGAACTATGACAAACAAAGTTGCATATATACAAGTTGTCCGCTTAAATCCCAAAAGAATATCAGCATCTGGAGCTCCATTTATTGATAACAGAATACAATCAGCACATGGCACATATACATTCCCGGGAACTGCACAAAATTCAGGAAATGGAACTTCATCTGTTCTAACATTAAATCTAACCAATAATTCAAGTATTCCTGATAATTCAATTGTAAAAAATGTTTATACAAACAGTGATATTTCGAACAGCGTAGGTGGCGTACATCATCAATTAAATCCCGGCGGATTCGGTTGGATTACAACAAAAACTACAAACGCAGAACATGGTACTTTCGATATTGGCGCAACAGATAATATAGCAGTAAAACAACAATGGGGATTTCGATATACACAATCTGCTTATATGAGTACTACAATGAGAAATGTACAAATGACTATTGACTTCAATTATGATATTCAATATACCAATTATGAAATGCTTCAATAAATTCTTTCTAGCTTAATTTATAATGGAGTAGCTTCTTTTGAGCAAAAAATCTCAAAGTGGCTACTCCTTATAAAACATTTGTATCACAAATCATTTTATTAATCGTATTCTCAATAAGCAGAGGAGGAGATATTACAGTGAATATTAATTCTACAACTAATACAAATAACTACATCTATTACACAAATCATTCAACTAGAACTAAATCAACATCTACAACAGAAAAAGTTAATGCCACTGATAAAAGTATACCATCATGTACCTCTAAAAATGAATCATTAAAAAATACAGTCACTGCCAGTGATGGTACTACTTTCCCCACACCATACTTTGTCGTATGTGCATATAAATATGTTAAAGTTGTTGATGAACATTATGAAAAAGAAAATGAAAAAAATAAACGCTTCCCTAATCCAGCACAACATATTAAAGATAAATATTATAACAAAAATTCGCCTTATTATATTAAAGATTTGACCGAAAAAGAACGTACTTTATGCTATAATCAAGAAACTTATGTTTTAGGTGGAGGTCACGCTTGCATAAGTCCCTATGACCCTGTTATTCAAAAAACTTTCGGTCATGAAGCCTCGGAAGTGTTATGGAACGAAGAAGTCCGCAATGATCTTAACAATACCATTAATCAACTTTTTGAAGAAAATGGAATTGTTATCCCAGAAGATACAGATTTAAAACTTCTTGCTGACCCATTCAAATATGAAATCCATGCAAGCGGCGTTGATGATGCTTTAGCAAAAAAAATAGAACAAGTCTTAAATCGGGGGAAAAATGGACTTTTTCTATATATGCATATTAAATCATGTAACCCTGAAAAAAATGGTTTTGATACACCAAGACAATATATGGCTGATGTCGCCTATCAAGATAGGGCATTTTTATGGACTGTGGTCAATGACCTTACTGGCTATGATATGAGAGAATTAGAATGTAAAGATGGCATTCTCTATACACCAGAGGGACGTAATCTATGGGAAATAATCAAAGAAAACTATGAAAAGAAAACTGCTGAAGGTACAATGGAAGATATTTCTATATGGACTATCTTTGATGAATACCAGCGATTTATTGGATATGGCTGGGATATGGAAACAGAAATTGGACTCGCTATTGGTTATAAAAATGGTTCACTCTATGACCTTGATACGGAATATGGATATGGTCCAGGGCAAACACAATGGCTTAATAATAAAAAAGAACAAATGCAAAAAGAATGGGAAAATTATCAAAGAGAACGCAAAATTGAAATTGAAAGTCAATCTTCTGTTTCCACCCCTTCCACTATATCCTTTGAGGAAGAAGAACAACGCTCAAACCGCGAACGGTTAGCCGAACTTTTGCAAAGTTATCAAAAATCTGTATCTATATTAAATCCTGTTGAAATGGATGAAAAATTCCGCAAGGAAGTATCAGAAATACTTACAAAAATGCTACGTGATGGTAGTGCAAAACCACTTACAGATGTCGTTATAGAATTACATCAAAATAAAACAGCGGGGTTTGATGCTAAAGCATAACAATATTTTTTAAAAAAGACAACAAAATATTATGTAAAAAACAAAAGCTAAACAGAAACGATTTGAAACGCTTAAATTTCTTCATTTTATTTTAAAGATACAGGTCTATATTACCAAAATATAATATAGATGTATGGCAAGGAAGCCGTAAAAACCAAAATATTTTAAAAAAAGGTTGGAATTAGTATGAATGGAATCAGTAACATCTATCAAAACACATTAATAGGAAACCAAACCGTTTCCTTCAATCAGTCAGAACGCACAAAGAAAAACGGAATGCCTAAAGGAACAATATCCGGCGGAGCAGAACTAAAAGAAGAACAAAAATCAGGGCTTTCAATTCAAATGAACGCAGATAAGGATACATTTGAATTTAGCGGGAAAATAAATACAAATGCAGATCCAAACGCTACAACATCACGTGTTGACAGATATATCGCTGATATGGGAAAAGAAGAACAGGAACAATTAGCTGAAGAATATCTAAAAAAAGCACAAGAAATTGAAGAACAATTTAAGAACGGTGAAATTACAGAGGACGATCGCCAAAATATGCAAGAAGACTTACGAAAAATGTACAAGGTAGACCACGCAGTAGAGGCTTTCACCTTAGATGGAGAGGAATACTGTACTATGGTATTGTTTAAGGATGAAAAAAGAAGAAATTCTAAAGATCCTACTTTGTGTAATGCCAAGATAGCAGTAGATTTAACGGGCAGAAGAGAACAGATTTATGGGAACTTTGAAAATGCAGAAAGCATTATAAGTCCAAAACCCAACGACAATAATGCACAGTCTAAAGAGCAAAGTACACCGATTGAAGAAGCCATTACTGGTGAAGGAAAGCAAAAACTTTCCGCACAACTTGTTAAAAATCTAATGAAAGATTATATGTACCAAAACGATAAAACCATGATGGAAAAACAGAAAGAACGTATTGATGAGAAACGTGAGGCAGAAGAAAAACCGTCAAAATTACAATTCTTTGAAGCCTTTGCATAAAAAAATCCAAAGAATTTCTAATAATGTAATTATAACATTTGGGGGCTGTCGCACGAAGGCAAACAGATACAAGATAGTTTAATACAGTGTTAAAATATACACTATATCTTGTGTTTTCAAAGCTTATTGCGACAGCCCCATATAAAATAATTCCTTAATGCAGCTTCCCTTATGCTTCTACAGTAATACCTGCGTCTGCAAGCATTTTTTTAAGTTTTGCAATTTCAGCATTTTTTTCACTAAGCTGCGCAACACTGTCTGCCAACTTAGCGTCTTTATCTGCCAACTTAGCATCTTTATCTGCCAGCTTGGCAGCACTATCGGCAAGCTTGGTGGCATTATCTGCCAGTTTGGCATCTTGTTCTGCCAGACGTATTTTAAATTCAACGATTTCAGGTGCTAGAAGTT
>CBCOYO010000001.1:42587-81232 GCA_965114465.1 uncultured Lachnospiraceae bacterium | reverse complement strand
AGCATTTTGGCGCATGATTCCCACTACTTTGGCGTGGGTGTGAAAAGTAACGAACTGTTACCATTTTATTAATTTTCTACAGAAACAGTATTGTGTGATATAGAAAAGTTGTGTTATAATGGAAACAGACGTAAAAATTGACAGGAATCGTTAAAAAATTGGGAGGGAAGAACATGGAAGACATGAATAAAAAGGATTTCCGCAATAAGTTAGTGATTGCGGCAGGCACTCTTTTTGTTGTTCTTTGCGTATGGCAGATTGTCGTGCTGAAATTATTGGAAAAAGGCGTAATTAGTACATTAATTGCAATGATACTAATAGAAGCAGGTATTTTGGTGGCAGCAGGGCTGATCGGTGCGATTATTAAGTTTGCGTATGATGTATTCCAGCAAGTAATCAGTGATGTAGGGCAGACTTCAAAGGGCGGCGTTGTTGAGGAAAAGATTCGGAGAATGTCCGAGAGAGATGATGAGATCGGCGCGATGTTTCGCAGCGTACATAATACAGTGACTTCACTTGCTAAACTTGTTTTAAATATTAGCCAGACATCCGATCGACTTACAGAGATATCCAATAATTTTCGTACGATATTCTCTAATATGACCGCTGCGGTAGAACAGACCGGCGAGGAAGTTGGGACTATTACAACGAATACGGTTTCGCAGGCAGGGCAGACCAATGATATGAAGGAAAAAATTGATGCGATCAGCGTATCCATTGGAAATATTATTCAAAATGTCGAACTGCTTACAGAGAGTGCTGATTTAATGAAGAAATATAATGGCTCTGTTGAGGAGATTATGAAAGAATTAATTCATATCAGTGAGAAAAGCAGTCAGGCGATTGAAAACGTTCGTAAGCAGACGGATTTGACGAACCAGTCGGCACAGCAAATCCGCGCAGCGACAGAGATTATTGCAGGCATTTCCAGCCAGACAAACCTTCTTGCGTTGAATGCAAGCATTGAGGCGGCGCGTGCAGGCGAGCATGGTAAAGGCTTTGCGGTGGTGGCAGAGGAAATCCGTGCACTTGCGGATCAGTCTAAAGAATCTACGGAGCAGATTGGAAAGGTAGTGAAGAATCTTCTTGACAATTCGGATGTAAGCGTGGAGATTACAAAGGAAGTTTCGGAGGCATTTTTAAAGCAAAATGAAAAAATTCAGGATACAGAGGTTATCTTTAATTCCTTAAATCAAGAAATCGGCAAAGTAAACAGTTCAATTCATGTAATTGTCAGCGAAGTGGAGGGGCTGGATACGCACAGGCAGGTGATTGGTAATGGTATTGTCAGTCTGACTGACTGCGCACAGCAGAATGCAGACAGTGCACAGATAACGACAGAAAATATGGAGGAGTTCCGCCAGATTGTCAATGAATGCAACGAAGCAACTGAAAATGTGGTTAAGATATCTGAGGAATTGGTAGGATATATTAAAGAGTTTAGTATGGATTCTATGAAGCAGAAAGTATTGGGATAAGAAAATAACAAGGCTGTATTTATGGCTGCGTCTATCAGTTTAGATGCAGCCGCATTTTTGGATAGTTTGTTCATTGAGCTTATTAATTATAGAAATAATAGAAAGACATATGGGTAAAGGGGAGCACAAATGAGAGGTAAAAGTATTTTTAAACAATTGTTAATGCCGATGATGACGATTGTCTGCGCGCTTGCGGCGGCGTTGGTTGTGGTAATTCTTGTAATTTTTTCTTCCTCATATGAGAAAGATATTTATTCCAAAAATCAAGATATTTCGAAGCTTTTGGCGAGTGAAATTTCCACTTTTATGGACGGAGCGTACAGTATTAATGAAGAATTGGCGGTGAATCCGAATATTTTAACAATGAAAACGGATGTTCAGACCCCGATTTTAGAAAGCTGTGTGAAACGAAATGCGTTTTTGGAGCAGATATACATACAAGGAACGGATGGAATGCAGACAGGGCGTTCCGCAGGGGAGCTTGCAGATCGGTCAACTAGATGGTGGTTTGTACAGGCAATGGCAGATCAGCAAGCATTTGTTTCTAAGTCCTATTATTCTGTTGCAACGGGGATGCCGTGTACATCTATTTTCTTTCCTATGTATCGTGAGGGGAAGCTGGTGGGAATTTACGCAGCAGATTTAAAGCTGGATTTTCTGCAAAGTTTGATTGGAGAGTATTCCCACGAGAAAGACGGAAGAGTATCCTTTGTTATTGACGGCGAGGGTGCTGTGGTTGCGCATCCTGACCTTGTGCAGATAGAAGAACAATATAATTACAGGGATATGACCAAAACGGTTTCGGTGAAGGATGCTTCAGGGAAAATTGCAACGGACGAGAGTGGAAGCATTATTACAGAAGTGCATCCGCTGGAAGCGTCAAACGATTTTAAAGAAGTGATTGCACAGGTAATGGCAGAGCGCACTGGCAGTGCCAAAATTCAGTATAATGGTGAACAGTATTATGTTAATTATACAAATATTCCGTTAAAGGGGAATTCGGATTCCTGGTCTTTGGTAACATTACAGAAGCAAAGTACCGCAATGGCAATGGTGCGCAGGATGATTTTGGTTGCTGTAATTGTTACATTGATTGCGATTTCTTTGGCGATTTTGGTGATGGTATATCTTGCACGGAAACTGACAATGCCGATTGTTTCGATAACAGAATTGATTACCAATGCATCTGACGGTGATTTCTCAGTAAAAGCCGAGGAAAATTATCAAAATGAAATCGGAATGCTTGCGCGCAGCTTTAATAAAATGACCGATAAAATCTCCAATATTCTTGTGCGCATTGCCACTTTTGCTGCCGATGTAATTCAAAGTTCCGGCAAATTAAAGGATATTGAGGAAAATGTTGATACGATTAACAGTGCTTTTAAGGAAATTACAGAGGGCACAGCAGCGCAGACGGCAGATGTCAATAAAGTTGTAATACGAACAGAGCAGATGGAGGCAAAATTTAAGGAATTAAAAGAAAAGAGCGGAAATCTGTTAAGTGAGGCGGAAAATACCATGCTTTCTGGGCAGGAGGGCGTCAAGAGTGTTAAGGAGCTAGAGCAGCAAAACAGTGATGTAGAGCGCAATGTTAATCTATCTTATGATCGTATTAAGACACTGGAAACGCATTCTATGAAGATTGCGGATATTGTAAATACAATTAATGATATCTCCTCAGAAACAGAACTGCTGTCACTAAATGCCAGCATTGAAGCGGCGCGTGCAGGAGAGCATGGCAAAGGGTTTGCGGTGGTAGCAGAATCAATTCGGAAACTTGCGGCAGATTCCGCAACTGCGACAGAACATATAGAACGGATTATTCAGGAACTTTGCGGAGATATTGGGCTGACAGTTTCCAATATTGAAGATGTTAAGAAGGCAGTGAACAATCAAGTGGCAGCGGTGCAGCAGGTGGAGGATATTTTCCGCGGTTTTAGTAATCTAGCAGATCAAACAAGCGATTCTGTCAATGAAATTGATGAACTTATCGCAGAAATGTACAAGATTGATCGTTCAATTGTTCATGCAGTAACGCGAATCCGCGATATTTCTCAGAAAGCGGAAGATTTATCTGTTGAGGTGACAGGTTCTTTGGATGTAGAGTTAGAGGATATACGGAATGTATCTGAACGGGTTGAAAAACTGACAATGGTGTCAAAAGAAATGGAACAGGAAATGACAAAATTTAAGCTGCCTGAATCAATACGATAAAGCAAAACGGAGATGGATTTAAGCAGCGGCAGGGAAGGTGGTATAAACGATGCGGATTTTATTGGAAAATGCTGTATTTACGGCAGAAATTGAAAGTTTTGGCGCAGAGCTGAAATCATTGGTGAGAAAAGAAGAAAATATGGAATATATGTGGGAAGCTGATCCGGCTTTTTGGGGAAAAACCTCGCCGATTTTATTTCCTTTTATTGGTAAGCTAGAGGGTGGAAAATATCAATATCACGATACAGAGTTTGTTATGGATAAGCATGGTTTTGCTCGAGATATGGATTTCACCGTGTTAAAGCAGGAGGCAGATCAGGTAGTTTTTACAATTAAGAGTAACGAAAATACGCTGCAAAAGTATCCATTTGCGTTTGCGCTTGAAGTGGAGTATCAACTTACAGAGAATGGAATTATTGAGAGTCTGCGGGTTATCAATCAGGATGAGAAAACGATGTATTTTTCCTTTGGCGGTCATCCAGCATTTGCCTGCCCTGTTAAAACAGGGACAGCAAAGAATCGAACCGAATATGCAGTAAAACTTTATGGCGTAGAGGGAAAGGAGAATGTTGTTTCGACAGAAATCGGTGTGCCTGACGGACTCTTAACGGGAAAGAATATAGAAATTAAGTTAGAAAATGGTGTATTTCCAATTACAGATGGTATATTTGATCAGGATGCGTTGTGTCTTGCGCAGCAGCAAGTTAAGGCGGTTGCACTTTTAGATGAAAATGGCAGAGAATATATCCGGTTGGAAGCAGACTGTCCTGTATGGGGAATTTGGTCAATGCCTGACAGCAATGCGGGTTATGTATGTATTGAACCATGGTGGGGTATCTGTGATCATAAAGGATATCAAGGAACATTGCAGCAGCGTCCCTATACCAATCAAGCAGAAGCTGGAAAAACATGGGAGTGCAGCTATCGGATTTTTGCAGGAAAATAGGATATGGAACAAGGAAAAATGCTGCAAAGGAGCGAGGCAATTTCTTTTTGCCTGACGTTAGAAAATGTTTATGAAGATTATCCGTTTCATGATGCAAACTGGTGTGTAATGCGCCATCAAAAGAATCAAAAAGTATTTGCATGGATTTTTGACAGAGAGGACGCTGTCTGGATTAATGTAAAGTGTTCACCAGAGTGGCGTGATTTCTGGCGGCAGACATATCCGTCGATTTTGCCGGCATATCATTTGAATAAGGAGCATTGGAATTCCATTATATTGGATGGCACAGTGCCAGAGGAAGAAATTAAGCGCATGATATGTGAAAGCTATGATTTAACAGCGCCAAAGAAACGTAATAGAAAAAAGTAAATACAAAAAGGGGCTGTCGCAATAAGTTTTTCTTAATGCGATAGCCCCTTTTTCGGCACAGACACGCAAATTGTATTTATTGATTTGCCATAGCACTTAATTCCGCCAGCATTTTAGGAAGTTCCGTGTCCATATTTTCATCGGTGAACTGACAGGTGCCGACTTTTTTATGCCCGCCGCCGCCATATTTGAGCATAAGGCTTCCGACATCAACATTTGATGTTTTATTGAGAATACTGTAGCCGCATGCGGCGCTGCAGCCTGCACCGCCGCGTCCGCTGACAATCCACGCTGAGATATTTTGCTCTGGATACATGCTGTAAATTAGGAATCGGTTACCAGAGTAAATCGGATTAACACCTCTTAAATCAGAAATAATTAGATTTCCGTCAATGCGCGTATATTGTCGAACCATTTCCATAAATTTTTCATTCTGCTCAAAATAGATTTCAATGCGTTCCTTTACATCGGGCAAAGAAAGAATTTGCTCAGTAGTCATTGTGCGGCAAGCGTCAATGAGCTTTTCCATTAACTGATAATTGGAAATTGTAAAATTGCGCCATCTGCCAAGCCCTGTTCTTGGATCCATTAAGAAACCGACTAATATCCAACCAGTTGGATTTTGAATTTCATCAATGGTCAGATTTCCGGAATCTACTTTATCTACCGCTTCCATCATGTCATCAAATTGTGGAAATCGCTCTCTTCCGCCGTAATACTCATAGATAATGCGGGCACAGGAGGGGGTAATACGACTTTCGCCTTTATATTTTCCCTCCAGTTGGAGTCGTTCGTGCTCGCTGGAATGGTGGTCAAACCATAGTCCGCAGCCTTCGACATAGGGAACGTTAGCAAGGCAGTCGTCTTCGGTTACTTCTACTAAGCCGTCTTGTAAATCCTTTGGATGCGCAAATTTCCAATGATCAATAATGCCAGCTTCCTTTAACAGTGCACCGCATGCAAGACCATCAAAATCAGAACGTGTTATTAATCTCATGTTTTACCTCATTTCCGCGCTGCTTTTTGCCCGTTGTGGAGTTTGTGGATGCAGCGCAGACACAAACCCATATAGCAAACATATATTTTTCGATACAGTAATTTTTGCAGTGGAGTTTTTTACCTGTCCACGCAACGGCTGTGCCGATAAATCAGTTCGCTGGCTGTCTTTTGTGGATATTGTTCTTGTGACAATTTATGTATTACTTACTCTTTATTATAGTAGAAGATGACGAATTTATCAACTATTTCAGAAAAATTGTGGAAAATATGGGTAACAGTTCAGGTAGGTCTGCGCATTTACTGCGCTGACCGTAATAAAATGTAGTGATTGGAGGTATCCAGCCCATCGCGAAGCGATTTCGAATGGCTGGATATGTAACAGTTCAATGGGTTATCTGAACTGTTACAACAGTTCTGCCTAGGGGCTGTCACGAAGTGTTTTTTGCAAAAAACATAGTGAGTTGCCTTTCAAGGAAGAAATTATGAAAATATAACTTTTATAAAATCTTGTAAACTGCTGTACACAAATTTCCGTAATCGTTTGTGAGTATAGAAATATTTTCACAACAAAACAAGGTCTGTTTACAACTTACCATATCAGGTTAAAACAACTTTTGTGATATAATATTAAGAAATGTTGTTTTGACCATCTGGTATGGATAGCAGGAAATCTACAGTTACAATTCACACTCATGCCAGTTTTTATTAGCTTATTACATAAAGGAGATGTGATTTTATGGAGGACTTTATTGGCAGGATAGATGTCAGCGCACAAACCGCTAGAGATGCCATTTGCGTGGCAATTTGTGATGACGAGGCGTTTATGCTTGACTTGCTGGAGAAAAAAGTAAAGAAAATGCTCCCTTCTGCGGTAACGGAACGGTTTTCTTCCGGCAAAGAGCTGTTAGAGGGCAGTACGAAAGTGGATATTTTATTTTTGGACATACAGATGCCAGAGCTGGATGGCATGGAAACGGCAAGGCTTTTCCGCAGTCGGCAGAGGGATGCACTTATTATTTTTGTTACAGCAGCGCCGGAGTATGTTTTTCAGGCGTTTGACGTTGGGGCGTTCCATTATCTGGTTAAACCTTTATCCGATGATAAATTCAATGAGGTCTTTGGAAATGCGCTGCGGGAAATCGGATGCAGAAAGAAAGGCGGCGATGGAAATAATGGGGAATACATGATGGTACAGGCTGGGGGAGTTCATACAAAAATATTGTTTCAAGATATTGTTTATGCGGAAGTGTTCAACCGTAAAGTCATTATTCACACGGTAAACGGCGATACGGAATATTACGGAAAACTGTCCGATTTGGAGAAAAAGACAGGCGAGGACTTTTTTAGGACGCATCGATCATACCTGATCCATTTCAAGTATGTGCTAAGATACGATGCCGTGTCTGTTGTTATGGAAAATGGGACAGTGCTGGTTGCAAAGCAGAATTATCCGAAATTTGTGAAACAGTATCTGAAATATAACCAGAGGAAAGGAAGGGAAATTAGGTGAACCCGGTAGAATTATGTTGGAATATTACGTCTTATGTATCAATTATTGTGCAGCTTATCGCTGCGGGCATATGCCTTGGAATATTTATATCACCTTATATGCCGTGCAGAAACAATGCGGTTAAGGCAGGTGCAGCGTATAGTGTGGTAATGACGGTTTTATACATTATGCCGTTGCGGATAGACAATATTCTTGCATATTTCATAGGTACATTAGCGGCATTTGCCATGATGTGCGTAGTGGATAGGCGAAATATGAACCAAAAGATATTTTTGTCCGTTACGTTCTTTTCACTGCGCTGGTTGTCCGCTTCTATGGCGGGGATTATAGACCGCTTGTTTGATATTGTCCTTTTCAATCCACAACTGGCAGCGAGGGTATGGCTGCATTACGGGCTGTATGTGGCAGTAAGGGTTCTGTGCCTCCTGTTTAGTTTCCTGTTTCTGTTATTGTCTGTCAGAGCAGTCAACAGGGCATATGAAAGTAAGGGCGGTTATATGGAAAGAAGAGAACTTGTGATGCTGACCGTGCCGTCCCTGTCAGGAGCAGCCGGTTATGCAGTCTTTCATTTTTATCAGAGTAAATCCGAAACGACAGGATTTTATGACGTACTTTGTTTTTTATACTATCTGATATCCGTAATGGCAGTCCTTGTGATAATCATTATCTTTCAGAACTGGAAAACGTCACAAGAGGAACAGTCCGGACATGAACTTTTGGAAAGTCAGATAAATACGATAAAAACGCATATTAAGGGGATTGAAAAGCTGTATGAGGATATCCGTTCCTTGCGCCATGACATGGGAAACCATATCCAGATGATAGAACGCCTGATGGGAACGGAAAACACTGTCGAAGCTTCGGCATATCTGGAGAGCCTGAAAATAGAATGGCAGGAGCTTGCGCCTGAGATTAGGACAGGAAATCCAGTTACGGATATGATTCTTTTAGAAAAGAAAAAAGAAGCTAGGATGCGTGGAATCCGATTTGAAAGCGACTTCCGTTACCCAGAAAATACAAAACTGGATGCCTTTGATGTCAGCGTGATTTTGTATAATGCGCTGAATAACTGCATGGAGTCAGTAAATGGGGAAAAACCATATATCAGGATTCAGGCATTCCGTAAGAACAGTATTTTTATGCTGATTATCAGCAACAGCTTTGAAGGTAAAATTTCTATTAATCCGGCAGACGGACTTCCGTATACAACGAAAAAAGGCGGCGGGCATGGAATCGGCTTAAAGAATATGCTTAGGATGGCTAAAAAGTATATGGGGGATCTGTCCTTTGAACAAAATGGGAATGAGGTTACGGTAGGGATTATGCTTCAGGTTGCGTAATGGGTTTACAACAGAATGAGGGCGGTTCACAACATCGCGCTTTATCTGTACAAATAATGTCCCGATAAAATTGATAGAAAGCAGGATTTTATTTTTATTATATGTAAAACGGCTTTCAAAATTTTTTCAAGGAGGACACTACAATGAAAATTAACAGTACCAATGGAGCGAACACACAGATGGCGCAGATGGGAATGAATCAGGCAGCAGATTCTTACAGCCGGAATATCCAGAACCAAATTGCCAATGCACAGAAGCAGATGCAGGAACTTTCTTCTAATGAGGATATGACATTAGAGGAAAAGATGAAAAAAAGGCAGGAGATACAGCAGCAGATTGCTGATCTGAATATGCAGTTAAGGCAGCATCAGATAGATCAGCGAAAAGAAAAACAGCAGGCGAAAGCTTCCTCAATGGACGATAAGCTCGACGGAATGAAAACAACAGCAGGCGAAACAAATACAGGACTGTCACAGGCCAGCACAACAGCAATGCTTTCTGCGGACACGTCTATTAAGCAGGCAAAAGTACAGGGCAGCGTGGCAACAAGGATGCAAGATGGGGCGAATGTCCTGAAAGCAGAGGTTAAGCAGGGCGGAGGAAATGTGGAAGCCAAGAAAGAGAAAATTGCTGAACTAGAGCAGAAAGCGGAGAATGTAACAGCCTCACAAATGAGTACGCTCGCAGAGGCAAATAAGGCTGTAGAAGAAGCTGCTGCGTCAGAGCACAATGACAATAAGACATCTGAGGCAAAAGAAGAAAAAACAGATCAGGCAGAAAGCACAACCGAAAAGGCAGGGGAAAGTGGTACAAACGGAGAAAAAGCACAAGATGGTGTATCGAACATTGTATTACAAACTGGAAATGCGGAGAATGCACAGCGGGATGACAGCACACAGGCGGAAAACGTGCAGCCAGTTGAAACAGATGTTCCAAAAGCAGCAACAGCACAGGAAGCAGTTTATACGCATGTTGATATCTGCTTATAAGGGAGGAAAGCAACGGGGCGGAAGTCAGCACAAAGATTTGAAGGTGGCGGGCAGGTTTCGGGGAGTACCGGAAATCCAGCCCGCTGTTTCCATTAAATTTTATCCCTGAAAAGGTGCTATTGCCTTTTGTAAATAACATAAGGCAAGTTCTTCCTGTTCACAACTTCTGCGCAGCATTTCAATGATATTATTTCTTTTTTCTTTTAGAGAGTCTTTTGGAAATGAATCACGCTGGTGGGCAATTGTTGCTATTTCTGCTGCAGAGGATATAATGTCATGATATTGATTTATTGCTAAAGTCATTAATTCCTTATCTATATTGGGAATTAGATTAATGCATAGTTCAAAAAACTGTTTCGTTCTTAATTTATTCTCATAGTGAATAAACGCATGCGGAAAAACACATTCGATTTGATCGGCATCTTTTTGGTTTTCTTCTCTTAACAGTTCACACCAGTTTCGGTAAATAACTACACCATAGCCCTGCATTTTATCTGCTCCACTGTGCTTGTTATTTGATAGCAGTGTTATCCCTCTAAAGAGCGCATGAATACATGCTTTTGCCAGCGGCATTATTTCATCGGAAGACTTAAGGAGCATTATATCGCAGTTAATCTTGTACCAGCCGGCATATTGATTAAGCTGGTCAAAGTTTATCCTTGCGTTTTTTTGATCATCTCCCTCTAAAAAACCCAATCCTTTTAAAATCTGTCCATGGTCGGAAAACCCAATAGCAAAAATAATATCCGTATAGTCTTTAGGCATGATAATAACAGGATAACCATGTTCAATCTGTTCGCAGACAAGAGTAATTAATTCGTCTTCTGAATAATCTGCTTTTGCATGTATCTCATAATCTAAACCATATATCAAAAAGCTGTCATGAATAAATTGATCGGGTGAATATGAATATCCAAAACATATATTCGTGATTGCTGACTGCAAAATATATTCATTATCGTCATTGATCTGACGGCCTTTGGCATCCTTGCGTTGCTCCAATCCAAAAAACAATTTTACAGCAGTTAAAAAAGAAGCAGATGAGATGCTTTTAGGCCACTCGGGCCCTGAGTAATCAGCTACAGAGATCCTCGGTTTAACAAGAAATTCATAATTAAAGTCTATATTGCGCAAAAAACATGACGTGGGATCTAGAATCCTATCTATAGAATAATTAAAAAATCTGGAAATTTCATAAAGCATTGATACTTCAGGCACAGCCTTTCCATTTTCCCATTTGCTGACCGCTTGAGGAGAAATCTTTAATTTTTCTGCGAGCTGTTCCTGCGTGTAGTTGCGTTCCATGCGCAGATGTGCGATCTGCTCCCCCATTTTTTTGACATCAAACATATTTTTTATCTCCTTTGACTTTACAATAACAGTTATATGATACGAAATTATTATAGCTATCATATAATGTAAAATCCATATATGACAGGTTGTTTTTTTCGTTATAACTCAACTCACAGTTGTAAACCTGCAATCTTTGGAAAAACAGGAATTTGCTGTTAATAAAAGAGTATTTTTTATTGACGTAACATATGTTTTTTATTTATAATACTTGTTAGGAATTTGGTAAATAAGTTTATTGATAATAGAATAAAGAAATGAAAGAGGAAAAAATAATGGGTGGATTTTTTGGTGTAGCAGCAAAACAGGATTGTGTATTTGACTTATTTTTTGGTATTGACTATCATTCGCATTTAGGTACGCGGCGCGGCGGTATGGCAGTGTATGGAGAGGACGGCTTTAACCGCGCAATCCATAATATTGAAAATGCACCGTTTCGTACAAAGTTTGATAAAGATGTGCAGACCATGAAAGGTCATTTGGGGATTGGATGTATTTCGGATTTTGAACCGCAGCCGTTAATTGTGCGTTCGCATCATGGAACATATGCTTTAACGACAGTAGGTAAAATTAACAATATTGAGGCGCTTTCCGACAGTCTGTTTCAGAGCGGATGCTCTCATTTTTTGGAGATGAGCGGCGGGGATATCAATGCGACGGAAATGATTGCGGCTTTGATTAACCAGAAAGAAAATTTAATAGAAGGGATTCACTACGCATTGGAAGCAGTGGATGGATCTGTGTCCTTGTTATTAATGAATGAGGCAGGTATTTATGCAGCGCGTGATAAGTATGGAAGGACACCGATTGCAGTTGGCAAAAAAGAGGACGCCTGTTGTGTTTCCTTTGAAAACTTTGCATATAAAAATTTGGGTTACACAGATGAACGGGAGTTAGGGGCTGGTGAAATTGCTGTAATCACAGAAAAAGGCTGTGTAACGCTGGTGCATCCCAATGCAGAGATGAAGATTTGTACATTTTTATGGGTGTATTATGGATATCCTTCAAGTTCTTATGAAGGTCGGAGCGTGGAAAATATGCGATATGAATGCGGTAAGAGAATGGCGCAGCGCGATCATGTTAAGCCGGATATTGTTGCAGGTGTGCCAGATTCTGGTATTGCCCATGCAATCGGTTATGCGAATGAATCGGGCGTGCCGTTTTCCAGACCGTTTATAAAGTATACGCCAACATGGCCGCGATCTTTTATGCCGACAGTGCAAAGCAAGCGGAATTTAATTGCAAGAATGAAGCTTTTGGCAGTGGACGAGTTAATTCGTGACAAAAGCTTGTTATTAATTGATGATTCTATAGTGCGCGGTACGCAGATGCGGGAAACAACGGAGTTTTTATATCAGAGCGGTGCGAAAGAAGTGCATATTCGTCCGGCTTGTCCGCCGTTAATGTATGGCTGTAAATATTTGAATTTTTCGCGCTCGACATCGGAGATGGATTTAATCACAAGGCGTGTAATTGATCGGTTGGAAGATGGGAATGTAACAGAGGAAGTCCTTCAGGAATATGCAGACCCCGAATCCCCGAAATATGAGCAAATGGTGGAGGAAATCCGTAAGGAATTAAATTTTACGTCGCTGCGGTTTAACCGGTTAGATGATATGTTAGATGCCGTTGGCATTGACAAGAGTAGACTGTGCACATATTGCTGGAATGGCAGGGAGAAATAAGGAGGGAGCGAACGAATTGCGTTATTTTAATACAGAGGGACGCTGTAAGCCCGATGAGCATTATATGGTAGGGTTGGAGGATAGGCTGGATCGGATAAAAAAGCTTTTCGTGGACAGAGGAAAGTATTTTGTGATGAACAGGGGCAGGCAGTATGGCAAAACAACCACGTTAATGGCGCTTGCGGAATATTTAAAAGAAGATTATATTGTAGTGGCAATGGATTTTCAGTTGATGAGTACGGCAAATTTTGTAGATGAGCAGACATTTGTTGCAAAGTTTGCTAGCTATATGGAAAATTTGCTGTTGAAACAAGAACAGTTAACGGATGATTTAGAGGCAGAAGTATTTCAGCGCCTTCATGCTTTAAAAGGCAGTGAAAACAATTCAATGGATGTTTTGTTTTGCGAACTTAGCAGAATGTGCGAAACGTCAAAAAGACCGATTGTTTTAATTATCGACGAAGTGGACAGTGCGTCAAATCATCAGGTTTTTATTGATTTCCTTGCACAGCTTAGGGGATATTATCTCAATCGAGAAAATACACCAATTTTCCGTTCCGTGATTCTTGCAGGGGTGTATGATATTAAAAATTTAAAGCTGAAAATCCGTCCTGACGATCAACACCAATATAATAGCCCGTGGAATATTGCCGCGAAATTTAATTTGAATATGAATTTTTCGGCAGAACAAATTGCGAGAATGTTACAGGAATATGAAGCAGACAATCATATAGGAATGGATATTCAATCGGTTGCGCAGGAGATATATCAGTATACTTCTGGTTATCCCTATCTTGTTTCTGCGATTTGTAAGTTGCTTGATGAAGAAGTTCCTGATAGAAAGGGATTTGAGGATTTAGCAGATGTGTGGACAAAAGAAGGTGTTGCGGAAGCAGTAAAGATGTTATTAAATGAAAATACGCCATTATTTGATAGTATGACGAAGCAATTGGATACTTATAAGGATTTAAGCAAAATAATAGAGCAAATTCTATATCAAGGAATGCGGGTTACTTTTAGCCCAGATGTGAAATCTATTAATATAGGGATTATGTTCGGTTTTTTAAAAGAGTGCAATGGTCAGGTAGTTATGGCGAATCGTATTTTTGAAATGCGGTTATTAAATATGTTTATTGCCAAGGAATCTATAAACAGTGATGTCTTCTGGCAGGGGCAGAGTGACAGTCCACAGTTTGTTAAAAATAATCGGCTGGATATGGAGTTGATACTACAGAAGTTTGTCGAATATTTTCATGAGATTTATGGTGATAATGATCAGAAGTTTGTTGAAAATTATGGGCGTAAATTTTTCCTGCTGTATTTAAAACCGATTATTAATGGCACAGGCAATTATTATATGGAAGCACAGACAAGAGATGCAAGGCGGACAGACTTAATTGTAGATTATTGTGGCGAGCAGTTTATTGTTGAATTGAAAATTTGGCATGGAAATGAATATAATGAACGCGGCGAACAACAGTTGACGGAATATCTTGATTATTTTCAGCAGAAAAAAGGTTATCTGTTAAGTTTTAATTTTAATCAAAAGAAAGAAACGGGGGTTCGAGTGATAACACTGGGAGATAAAACGATCGTGGAGGCGGTTGTTTAAAAATTATCAACATTATAATTTATACTGCTTAATAGTTAAAATTTCCGAGTAACCTGATTACATAACGTCAGCCATATACGTTTAACTAATGCAGAACGGTAAATTCTGGCGTTATGTAGTATATATTCAAAAACAATTAGATTTTTCTTTCCAATAAGAACGGCTTTCTATAGAAGCGGTTGCGGCGATTGTCATTTTCTAAATTTTATGTCAGCAGGCTGTTTAAAGTGAAAATAGTTAAGAAACGTTCGTTCACTTATAAAAGGGCTTAGGCTGGAACAGAGTGTATTTTGGTTGAAAATGGAGTTGCGCCGTTCTATAATGGAGATTTGCCAACAACAATTAATTAAAAAAGTAACAAATCTTGAGCATTTCTTGAGATTTTCTAATTAAACTTTTCTTGTATCAATCAATAGTAAGGAACTGTAGAAAAACAGGAATGTTTTGCTGCAGTTAAAATTGTGGGAAACAATAGAATAAACAGTTGTTTGCACATTTATTTGGAAAGGCAGGAAAAGAATCTTATGAATATCAAAGTTAAAGAATTATCCAAAATTTATGGCAGTGGTGAGAATCAGATTGTGGCGCTTGACAAAGTGAATATGGAAATTGGGGCAAATGATTTTATCTCAATTATGGGGCCGTCAGGCAGTGGGAAAAGTACGCTGCTGCATTTGTTGTCGGGGCTGGATAAACCGACTTCGGGAAGTTTAACATATGATGGCAAGGAAATTTATTCCTATCATGATAAGGAACTTTCGGCATTTCGCCGCCAGCGTATTGGGTTTGTGTTTCAGCAGTTTAACCTGCTTCCGGTTTTAACCGCAAGAGAAAATATTATTATGCCGCTGCTATTGGATAAAAAGAAACCTGACGAAGCATATCTGGCACAGCTTACACAATTGCTGGGTATTAGTGGGCGGTTGACGCATTTGCCGCATGAATTATCTGGCGGGCAGCAGCAGCGTGTTGCTATTGCAAGGGCGTTAATTGCGCAGCCGGACATTATTTTTGCCGATGAGCCAACCGGAAACCTCGACAGCAAAAGTGGTGGGGAAGTTATGGAGATGTTGAGGGATATTTGGAAAAAACTAGGGAAAACGCTGGTAATTATTACACATGACAACCGTGTCGCACAGATGGCAAAAAGACAGTTTACCATTGTAGACGGGATTTTATCGTAAAGTGGCAGACGGAAGGCTTGGCAAGATAGGGAGAAATTGAAATGTTAAAGGGAATAAAATCATATCAAATGTTAGCAGTCAAAGAACTTTGGGCGCAGAAAGTGACTTCTGTATTAATCTGGATTGCAGTAGTGCTTTCGACCATCGCAACAACCGTTATGGGGCAGTCGGTTGGTATTTTGCAGGCAATGCGGATTCATCAGGCAGAGGGGCTGAATGGAAACCGCTACGCAACATTTCATCAATTAACGGCTGAGCAGAATGCAGCGCTTTTGGCAGATGCACGGCTGAAAGAACTGGGAAGCTGGATTTATTTGGGAAGCACTGTATTGGGAAACAGTGGGCTTCGTTTACAGATAAGGGAATACCAAGGCACAGCGTTAGATCTATATCCTGAGGTGAAGAAGCTGAAAGAGGGACGCCTTCCCCAAACAAAAGGAGAGATTGCGCTTTCTCAGGAGGCGCTGCAGTATCTTGGATTTCAGGGAACGGTTGGTGATAAAATTTCGCTTCCTCTGGAAGTGAGCAGGCAGGTAGACGGCGGAGCGCCCTATCAATATACAGCGGATTTTGTTTTGACAGGTATTTTGGAGAATTGGTATATGGGGCGTATCAGCGGCGTTATGGGAGGCATTGTCGGGGAAGGAACTGCGGCGCATCTGCTACCGGAATGGTATCTGCTGTACTCAACAGACTTTAAAACAATCAACAAAAATACGTTTCAGCAAGTGGTCACAGATTTGGCAAAACAGTTAAAGATAGAAGATGCCTATATCCAATATAATTGGGTGCTTTTGGACGCACTGGGCATAGATTACGGTGAAAAAGACACAGCAAGCGATGCCGGAGGGTTTCCATTTATGATGGCAGCTTGTGTGCTGGTTGGCATCTTGATTTTGTTGGCAGCGGGGCTGGTTATTTACAATATCCTTAAAGTTGCCGTTGCAAAGCGTATTTGTGGATACGGAACACTCCGTGCCATTGGATGTGAAAAAAATCAGCTTTATTTATTAGTGACGATTCAATTATTAATACTATGTGGCGCAGGACTTCCTTTTGGGGTGCTTTTAGGAGGCGCTTCCACAAAGTGGATTTTAACGGCAGCGCTGGGCGGATTGGGAAACCCTGATATTTTTATGGCAGAAAATATGCAGGAATTAAATGCTATGGTAGCCCAGAACAGCACATGGAAAGGGATTCCGCTGCTAATCAGCGTTGGCGTAACGGTATTATTTGCAGTGCTTGCGGCATTTCCGGCAGCACGGTATGCGTCTAAGGTTTCTCCAACAGTTGCAATGGGCGGTCAGGCACTTCGTATCAAACGCCACAGCCGAAAGACAAAAAACATACACAACTTTGAAGCATTTTATGCACGTTTGAATTTAAAGCGCAATAAAGGGCGTACAGCGATTACAATATTATCAATGGTAATGAGCATTACGGTGTTTGTTGCTTTGCAGGGTTTCAGCGGGCTTTTAGACAGCAGCAGCTCTGTAAAAAATATGCATTTGGGCGATTATGCCGTAACCAATGAGAAAACTGGTATTTCGCCGGAGGCAATGCAGCAGTTGGCAGAAAATGAAATGGTTGCAAATATGCGTGCTGCAAAACTAACAATCTATGAATCCAATCAAGATGGCAATGTACCTATAGAAAACAACCTTGCACTACAGTCATGGGAAACGCTGCAAATTGCATCATTAAATGAAGCATGGCTGGAAAATTATGTATCAGGGTTAAGCGCACAGGATTTAGAAGATTTAAAAAACGGCAAAGCTTGTATTATAAAAAATCCAATCCCTTTTTCCTTTGAAGGACAGAACGTAACGACTACAGAATTGCAGTCAGGCGATCGGATTACAATAAACGGGGTGGAACTGCGTGTTGCAGGCATAACAGATGCAGCGATTATGATAAATAACAGCGGTTTTATCAATGGTGTGCAAGCTATAGTGGCAGAGTCTGTATACAATAAAATAACAGGAAAAACGTTGTATGCAGAAATGTATCCTATTTTAAAACCGGATGCAGACGAACAAATATTTGAAGAATGGCTGGATCAATGGTGCGAGGGAAATGCAGGAACACATTGGCTGTCATACCGTGTCACAGATAAGGAACTGGCAGAAAGCTTCGCACAGATTCGGCTGTTAAGTTGGGGACTGATATTGTTTATCGGGCTGATTGGCGTGCTGAATATTATTAACACTGTTTACACGAATATCCATACCCGTGTCAATGAAATTGGAATGCAGCGTGCAATTGGAATGAGCGCCGCAAGCCTGTATCGAACATTTTTATGGGAAGGCGCTTATTACGGACTGATTGCGTCGGGGATTGGTGCTGTGAGCGGATATATTTGTACGATTTTTATTCAGGCGGCAGCAACCGACAGTCTGAAGCTTGCGCCAGTGCCAATTGTGCCTATTTTGGAAGCAGCGTGCGTGTCCGTAATCGCCTGCCTTGCAGCAACCGCTGTGCCGCTTCGGACAATTGCACGGATGAACGTTGTAGAGGCGATAGATGCTGAATGAAGGATTAAACGGGAAATAAGAGGGTTTTATAAAAGCGTATAAGGTATACTGACGACCGTTAAGATTTTCCAATTTCTGCACAACTCATATTGCATAAGCGGGCAATAATGCTGTGCAGAAAGGAAAATCGAATCGTTCGTGAGTATAGCAAGGTTGATAACAATAAGAAATATGAGGGGCTGTCGCATTAAGGAAGATCTATACAAGATATTATAATAACGTGTTGCGTTTAACACGATATTTTGTATAATCAAGGCTTATTGCGACAGCCTCTATAATTTATGTGGCAAATGGAAATTGGAAGTGGTATAATCGAAGGGTCAATTGTGATATATGAAGATACAGATATAAGGAACTGTAAATAAATTACTTATACTGCTTAACAGTTAAAATTTCCGAGTAACCTGACTACATAATGCCAGCCATATACGTTTAACCAGTGCAGAATGGTAAATTCTGGCGTTATGTATTATAACAATTTTGCTAGTACGCCGTTTTCTTAATCCTTATATACAAAGTGCTTAATATTTGCATCAGTGCAAGGCGGAGGAAGGAAGCGATGCGGTGGCATCGTTGACTGACGACAACGCAGCAATGATGCAAATAGCGAGTGCTGGGTATATGAGGAATTAAAAAACGGGGTACTAGTCTGTGTTTCCGATTGTACAGGTCAAAAACATAGCCTTCTATGCTTATGCTTTTGACTTGCACTCTCGAAGCTATATCCTGCACCATATTGTTATGTTATTTTTTCAGTTCCTAAGAATGTATTCTTTAGAAGTAGTGAAAGGATTAAAGAGTGAAAGAAAATTCGCACTGTGAAGTGTGAAAGTTTCTTTTAGGTTTTGTTTGTGACTGGAAAGGAATGGTGAAAAATATGTCAAGGCAAATACGAACTTCTGCGAAAGCAGTTATAATTCAAAATGGTAGACTGCTTGCAATTAAGTTGAATGACGGCAGGGAGGAATGGTATATTTTACCCGGCGGAGGTCAAGACTGCGAAGAAATGCTTCCTCAGACGGTTGAACGAGAAGTTAGAGAAGAAGCAGGCATAAAGGTTAAATGTAAAGATTTGCTTTTTGTTATTGAGGGAGTTCACGGTGAAAGTTTTCACAGAGTGGATTTCGTATTTTTATGTGATTACTTGGGAAATGATCCAAATGCAATACTTCATGGTGATACGAATCAAGTTGGGTTTGACTGGCTGGATTTATCTATACTGAATAAATTACCATTGTTCCCGTCAAAACTCCGGCGTCCGATAATGAATTTTTATGAAGGAAAAGAATATATAAAATATCTTGGAAATGAGGAGATAGGAGATCCGGAATGCTTGCAATAGATAAAGACAACCTACGGTTGAGTTCTTCGCCGTTTTCATAAAAAGATATAAAGTTGTTTCCTGTTTAGATGTAAGTTAGAATAAAAACATAGAAACTTGTTGTATTTAAAATTGTATAAAAGAAGGAGAACACGTATGTTTAATCAGGTTGACTTTGGAAAACGGGTGAAATCATTTCGGTTGAAGAATGAATACTCTCAGAAAGAGGTAGCGTTTAAGATTGGTGTATCGGAACAGGCTGTGTCGAAGTGGGAGAACGGAGATTGTCTACCAGACGTATATAATTTAAAATTGCTGGCACAAATTTTTCATATTTCTGTTGACGACTTGCTGGATACCGAAATACAAAATGCGGAGAAAATCGTAGATACAATAACGATAAACGGAGCGCGCTTTGAGATTGTTGAGAAGCCGGAAACAATATTTGCCGGAAAAATAATATATGCAAAGGATTTTCAGAGTGAAGACAGCTTTAACACAGCAATCGACGCATCGTCAGAAGAAGAAAAACAAACGGCATTTAGCAAATTGAAGGAAACGGTACTGCCAATTTATGATGTCAATCTAAGTGTCAATTTTTGGCGTGATATGAGCCAGCGCGCATATGGATTTGTGCGGGAGGTTACGACGGAAGAACAGCCCGACGATGTAGAGGTATACAAAATGCCTGCTTCATTATATATAAGGGCATATACGAATAAGGAAACATCACAACTGGTTTGTAAGGAACACTGCGAGATATGGGAACTTTTCGCATATATCAGGGACTATTTTATGCCAGCGCATGGTTTTGGAATGGCTCAAAATGGAGCGCAGGAGTTGGAAGTGTTTGATACTTTGGATCATAAGTCGGGTTATGCCTATATGCCTGTTGTCAGGATATAGAATATTTGCGGATTACAGCGTTTTTTCGCCGCAGCGGGCAGATAAAGCCGACAATCCAAAGTCCGGTATTTGGAGCAATGCATAACGGGACAATCCATAAACAAAGCTGTAGTAAATGGACTGGATACATCAGTATATACAGGTGATGCAATTATTAAAAGCTGTTCTCTTACCTTCATGATAAATGGCAGCCAGAATTGTTCTTAGAGAATCGGAATCATATTATTTATATTGATAACCGCATAGTCTTTTAATTTGATAAAATCTACACTTTCTTTCATTTTTTTGTGTTTGGACTTAAACGAAGATAATGGTGCAAAATAATAAAATCCGTTAATATCCAAAACAGTTCCTATATATTTTTGTCCAAACAATCCGCCTTCATGCAAAAATAAATGTTTCTGATATTGACTCAAGTATTTTATGTATGCATCTTTCACACCATATATTTTAATATTGTTTTTCATAATACCCATTTGTCTATCTACAGAAAAGGCAGAGACTTAAGTAGTCCCTGCCATCTGTTAACTCGCTCACTTAAGGGCTGTGCATCACCCACTCATAACTTGCTCACTTATAAGGCTGTGCATCACCTACTATATTTCGTATACACTATTTCTGATTAAGTACAATTTATTTTAAGAAATTTTAACTTTTCATAATTATTATTATTTCGGAACATTTCCCCGACAGAGATAAGACAATAGAAAACCTTTCGGAGAATCTCATAATGTATGAAGTAAAATAGCATGAAAAACAAAGGACTTTGCAATCTTAAAGCAGGTATTAGTGAATCTGAAAAAAGAACCGTTGAGAAATACCCACAAAAATGACATACTTTCTGAAATTATTAAAATATTGTCTTGACAATATCATTGCATAATGATATCATAATGATATCAAATAAATATGCAAAAAATATTTAACATATTAAAACACTATATTTTTTATGCATAGTATTTAGGAGGGTAAGGGATATGGAAGAAAAAATGATTACAGGGAAAAAACATGGTATGGCGGCTTTGTTTGGAATTCTTTTGCTGTTTGTATTGTCAATTGCAGCGTTGATTGCTGGGGGAATGATGATTGACAGCAGCGGAAATCCTGTGTTATTTATCCTAGCAATTCTTGGTTTGGGAGCGGCGATTATTTTATGTGGAGGTTTAAAGGTATTAAAACCACAGGAAGCACTTGTGTTAACCTTGTTCGGAAAATATGTGGGAACGTTAAAGGAAGATGGATTTTATTTTGTCAATCCATTTTGTTCCAGTATCAATCCGGCGGCAAAGACGAAGTTAAGCCAAAGCGGGGATGTGAATAATGGGGGAGCAGTAAACAGTGCAGCAAATGTATCAGCAGAAGCAACGAGCAAAAAAATCTCTCTTAAAATTATGACATTAAATAACAGCAAGCAAAAAATTAATGATTGTCTTGGTACACCGATTGAGATTGGCATTGCAGTAACTTGGCGGGTTGTCGATACGGCAAAAGCAGTATTTAATGTCGATAATTACAAAGAATTTTTATCATTACAGTGTGACAGTGCGCTGCGGGATATTGTGCGGATTTATCCTTATGATGTTGCGCCGAATGTGGATACGACCGGCGATGGTATTGCAGACGAGGGAAGTCTTCGTGGTTCTAGTGAAATTGTTGCGGAGCGGATACGTGGTGAGATTCAGAAAAGAGTAGAAGAAGCAGGAATTGAAATTGTAGAAGCGAGGATTACATATCTTGCCTATGCAACAGAGATTGCGGCGGCAATGCTGCAAAGACAGCAGGCATCAGCAGTGATTGACGCAAGAAAAATGATTGTGGATGGTGCTGTCGGAATGGTAGAAATGGCATTGGAGCGCTTGGGCGAGAAACATATTGTGGAACTCGACGAGGAGCGAAAAGCGGCAATGGTGTCAAATCTGCTGGTGGTTCTTTGCGGAAACCGCGATGCACAGCCGATTGTCAATTCTGGCAGTTTGTATTAATATATTAGGAACTGTTCAGAAATTACTTGTGACAAGTAATTTATTAACAGTTCCTTACTATGCTAGATAAAAAAGTGCCCCAATCAAAGAAAGAAAGGAGTGCCTTATCGGGATGGGAGAATCGGGAAAAAAGCAGGTACCTCTTAGGCTTTCCACGAAATTGTATGATGCAATTGCAGCTTGGGCGGAAGACGATTTCCGCTCCGTAAATGGACAAATAGAGTACCTGCTGACAGAATGTGTACGACAACGTAAGAAGAACGGAAAATATGTTTCAGATGAAATAGACGTGCCGCCGGAATTGGATATTCATTAAGGGACACATTATATACTGCAAACCGCCAGAATTTACAGTGATGCCGTCAGGAAAGTACATGACTGGCGGTTCGCAGTCTGGTTGTACTGTAAATTTAATCGGTGTGCAGTATAAATTGCTATTGGATTAATTAAGGCTCGTGCTGTATTTCCCGCCTTTATGCCAACGGATCGTCAGGGGCTGCAGGGAATAATCGGTTATGACATATCCTGAATCAGTTAATGAAACTGTAAATGTCGCCATGCCGCCTTTGACGCAGGAAGCTTTTGGCTGAGCGCTGATATAGTTTCCGATAGAATAGTAGATCAGCATTGGATGCCCGCTGTCGCTTTTTAATATTTTATAGGGCTGCAACACATGAGGATGTGTGCCGACGACCACATCCACTTCGCAGTCTAGGAAAATTTGTGTCCATTTTCTTTGAAAATCATCTATCTGCTGTGTATTTTCTGTACCCCAATGGGCAAAAACAATCACAAAGTCAGCGTTCTGTTTTGCCAGTGCAATATCACTGCGGATTTGTGTTTCGCTGTTGAAGCGATGAACTATATAGGGCGCATTTTCCGGAAGTTTGAATCCGTTAGTGCCGTAGGTGTAGTTGAGCAGCGCAAAGCGGATGCCATTGCGGGTAATCATTTCATAAGGGCAATAGTCCGTTTCGTCGGTTGTCTGTATACCAAGGCATTTTATATTGTTAGAGGAAAAAAATTCCTTTGTAAAATCAACGCCGCTGCTTCCTTTATCCAAAATATGGTTCGTTGCGCAGGTAACCACATCAAATCCGGCATCAACAATTGCCTGCCCGACATTGACGGGTGTGCCAAAACGTGGATAATCGCTGTACTGCTGCGGATTGTCAGTTAAGGGTGTTTCCTGATTAAGAACTGCAATATCACTATTTTTGATAACATCTTGTATATTTTCAAATAAAAAGTCAAATGTGGGTTCTTGCTGCAATCCATAACAGTAAATTGGTTCATGGATAAGATTATCGCCAAATATAGTAAAAGACACATCTGTTTTTTCTTTTGTAAAGCCCCAAGAATCCCAAAACCAACTGCTGACAATTCTGTCTAAATCAGTTAGCCATAGACGGACGGCAGGGGCAGTTTTGCCGTTTGTGCGCATGGTGCGGGCTTGAAAACCGATATAGGAGGACATCCATTTTGGCTGGACTTTCGTACCCTGTAATTCATATACGAAAAGATGCTGTGACCAGTTTGACTCATCTTTTTCGATCCAAAAGGGCTTATGCCTGCCAAAGCGGCCAATTTTCCAGCAAAGCAGTATGAGTTCGTCGTTATTGTCATTGTCAATATCACAGCATAGCGCCTCTTGTACTTTTATCGTATCCGGTGAAGTCCAGAGAAGATTGTTGAAATACAGAATTTGTACAGATTTATGGTTAAGCTGGATTTCATATGCACCGGATTGATCCCAAAATGTTTTATGATTCCATGTAATCCAGTGCGGAAGAAAGACGCCGTGCAGCCATAGGGCATAGAAAACAGCACCGACGCCAAGAAGCGCCGGCACGATGAACAATATTTTCTTGAAAAATTTATTCCCAATGATAGCGGTAAGTTTCTGTCCAATCGGGTTTCTGGATTTGTTCTGGAATTTCATAATTATAATTTCCCTCGTCGTCCGCCTGCATACCAATATAGTGACGCCATTTGCTGTCAGTTAGCCTGTCGTCAAGCGGCCATGGGAATTGGTAGAAAGAGTATACGCTGCCACGTGCGATTTTGAGTTTGCCGTCCACTTTTACAACGACTTCAATAGCAGCCGGCCCGCCGGTAGCCATTTCCAAAACCGTGCCGTTGGGGTCTGTCGCAACATCTACAACAACTGCCGCTGGATATTCTTCGGCAAATATATGTTCCGAATCTGCTTCATCTTTGATAGCGTCATACCAAAAATGTTCCAAAAGTCCTCCGTAGGTGCGGATAAATTCATATTCCTCGTCTGTCAGTGCCTCTTCTTGCAGTTCTTTGTTGGAAATCGTGAACAGTTGGTTTGCTATCTGTGATAGACGCGATAGGTTTTCTTCGTCAGCAGCATTTAACATACCATATGTTTTCAGTCCCTGTGCTGCCTGATCGGCAAGTGTGGCAAATCGCGTATAGACAACGGGTTCGGGTTCAACATAGCCTCTGTCGTCGGGCTCTTCGTCATATCCGCCGCCCATTTCTGCCATAACCTGCTTGGAATACAATACTGTATCGTGTTTTAATTCTGTAAAACTTCCTGCGAAACATTCCAGATTTTTCTTAGCCCATTCCTCATTTTGCATAAACATAGGATAGCCTTCCCCTTTACGTTCCAGCAGTGGGCGCAATGTGTTCAGCCAGTTTGCGTAAAGACTTGCAGACCACAGTGTCTGGTTATTTTTTGAGAATGCATTTCGCAGACGTTCCATATTTTCTGTGTAGTTTGCATAGTCTGCGACACCGTTTTCCTGCAAAAGCTGTAATGCTAAATCACTGCCAAGCGCTGCCGGTACGTCGAGCACATCCGGAAGCATACGCTTTAAGCCTTGGCTGTTTTCTTGTACATTGCTGTAAATAAGCTGCTGCATAATCGCTGCGTCGATACTAAACCGCTGTCCCATAAAGCGGAAGCCTTTTATTACATTGTTCTCACCGTCTGCAATGGGAATGGAATTAATTAAAGGAGTCGGAAGCTGTGCTGTCATCATGCAAAACTGTGCAAATGCGTCAGTATTACCGATAAGCGCATCTACGGTAAAGGAATCGCCGTATATTTCTTTCAGAATCGGTGCATATTCACACACACCTAAATCGTCACTGGCGCCTGCAAAAAAAGAGGTTACAGCGTAAATTGCCTGCCATAATTCATACGCTGTTGTATTATCAGTAAGTGCTTTTGTAATAAGAAGCGCGCTGCGGGTTAACGCCTCATTATCTTGCCGAAAATGGATTCTGCCATACCACATCATGGCTTGAAAATATTTTTCAAGTTGTTCAGAACCTTCATAATATCCGCGGGGGATATATTGAGAATAGTCTTCGGCATCTCCTGTAATTTCTGACAGCGCAATTCCACCTGCTTCACGAATATTTGCGTATTCGGTTTGTACAATATCTTTTACATCATCAATTGGCACTGTATTTTCGTCAAGCAGCATAGCGCCGACAGTAAAAAATGCCACATTGCACTTTGCGGCGCTTTCCCATTCGCTGTTCTTTAATATTTGATACTGCGCAATACTTTCTTGCAGCATTTCATTGCTAAGCGCAAGTACACGCTGCGAAAGTGCTTCTTTTTCGATATTTTTTAATAAATGGCTAAAATACAGGTGATAGGTATGCATAAGAGAATCGACTGTTATAAAATTGGGGATAAGGTTATAACGGTTTTGTTCATAACCTTCGAAAAATTCATGTCCGCCGTTTTCGCTGACAACAAATCCATTTTTTACCAATAGCGCTGTTTTTGTTTCATTATAGTAAAACTGCCATAAATTCTCAATATTGCTTAAATCGGATTTAATGGTGTATGGCGCAACCTGCGGCGTGACGCTGGGAGCTGCATTGTTGGAAGATGTCTGGATAAGCAAAGGACGATTGCCGATACCTTGCTGGGTGGGTAAAGTGGTGGCAGATTCATCGGTGTTGCCTATATTTTCTTCTATCTGTGATGCGGAGGGAATTTCTTCGCTTTGCGTTGTGGCGGGGCGCTGTGTTTGATTTGTCGCCGAATTAGGCGCTGCGCAGCCACCAATAAGATGTGCTGTAACCGCAGAGATTAGAATAAATGTAAGTGCTTTTTTCTTCATAAAATAGCTCCTCTCTTTGGGGTGAAGGAACTGTGTTATTCTCTTCCGCCCTCTATACTAATAATACTGTCAAATGGTATTTGTGTCAATATTTTGTGGGAGATTGGGTGGAGAATGTGTTACAATTGTTACTTTTCACACCCATGCCAAAGTAGTGGGAATTATGCGCCAAAATGCTTACACTTTAGCGTTTTGTGTGCATCAATTGTTGCAATTCACACCTCAGTAACCTATAAGCTGATAAAGATTGGCATGTGTGTGAATTGAAACGTTGTATTAAAGACGAACAGATATTTTTTTCTGTATTTATAAAATTATCTTATGGTTTACAATTTTGATGGGGTTTGGTAAAATAAATATATTTTATTAAGTGAACAAAGAAAGCAGGATAACAATATGGAAAATAATCATACAAACTGGAGTCAGTCTGTAACGGGCGTTGTGATAAATAATGGAAAAGTATTACTGGCAAGGCACACTTACGGCGCAGGAAAAGGTCTGCTTATTGTGCCAGGCGGTTATGTTGAATATGGAGAACTGCCGCAGCAGGCGTTAAAGAGGGAATATCTTGAGGAAACAAATACCGTAATAGAGCCGAAAAATATTATTGCTGTTAGGTTTAATACGCATGACTGGTATGTTGCATTTCGGGCGGAGTATATTTCGGGCGAGGCAGTTTCAGATAATGATGAAAACAGCGAGGTGGTGTGGCTTGCCGTTGAGGAAGCATTGTCAAGGGAAGACGTTGCGGATTTAACAAAAAAATTAATTCGATGCGCATTGGACGATCAAAGCGGTCTTACGCCAATCCCATATTATGGAAGCCAAAAAAATGGAAAAGGATATTTGTATGGTATTTCTTCGTCCCAGCAGAAAAGCCTATTAGAAACAACATTAAATACTAGAGAACTTGGCGGATATTTGGCAGAAAATGGACTGTACACACGAAATGGCGTACTATTTCGGAGTGATTTTATTAGAAATCCCAATGAACGTGACATTACATATTTAAAAGAAAATAAAATTACAACCATCATTGATATGCGTGGCGCTGACGCTGTGCAGACCGCTCCAAGTCCTTTTGCGCAGATGGAACGATTTCAGTATTACCATGTTCCGATTGAGGAGGGCGGTAGTATACCAGAATCAGTTGCAGCAGTTCCTTTAAGCTATTTAAAAATTGCGCAGGCAGCAAATATATATCAAGTTTTTCGGTATATTGCCAATGCACCGGAGGGGGTGCTGTTTCATTGTGCGGCAGGAAAAGACCGCACTGGCGTGGTATCGGCAATTTTGCTATTGCTTGCAGGCGTATGCGATAAAGACATTATTGATAACTATATGCTGACAAAAGAATGTAATCAAAAACGTTTTGCCGTATTGCGGGAGAAATTTCCAGAAACTGATATCAATATTGTAATACCATGCGAGGACTATATGGTGCAGTTTTTGCGGCTGTTTCGAGAAAAATATGGTAGCGCAGAAGCATATTTGCAGGCAATTGGAATAACGAATAAGGAGATTATGCAGTTGAAAGGGAAGCTGCTTGAATAACAAAAAGAAAGGGCAACAGATAGTCTATCAATGGCGGATGACGGGAATTGTTTGGATAACTAATACTCCCTCAATAATGGATAGAGGGAAAAGTTAAAACGATTGATTGGTATCCGTGCAAAGCGGGGAGTATGGAAATGAAAATTTTATTGGTGGAAGATGATGTGGAAATCAGCGACATGCTGAAGAATTTTTTGTATACAGAAAATTTTGAGGTGATACCAGCATATGACGGGGAGGAAGCTATTGAAAAATTTTTTGCAGACAGTTATAGTTTGGTGCTGTTAGATCTTATGATACCAAAGCGCAATGGAATGGAGGTTATGAAAGTAATTCGGGAAACCAGCATTGTGCCAATAATTATTTTATCCGCAAAAGAATCCGATTCGGATAAAGCACTAGGATTAGGGCTGGGGGCGGACGATTATATTACCAAACCATTTTCTGTAACGGAAGTGCTTGCAAGGATTAAAGCTAATATCCGCAGGAGTACGCAGTATGTGTCAACAGCAAATTCCCCTGTGTCGAATCTATCAGCTACAGCCAATAGTATGATTGCAGCGAATACTGTTGCCGGCGGCAGCCAACTGGCAGATGGCTTTATGGGGGAAAATATAATAAAAAAAGGCTGCCTTACGATGAATACCGATAACTATTCTCTTGAAAAAAGCGGCAAAGCGATTGAATTAACAGCAAAAGAATTTGAAATATTAAAGCTTCTTATGAAAAATCCCAAAAAAGTTTACACAAAAGAGCAAATTTATTCTCAAATATGGGACGACGCATACCTTGGAGATGAAAATGCAGTAAATGTTCATATCAGCCGCCTGCGCAGCAAAATAGAGGATAATCCACGTGATCCCAAATATATTGTGACAGTTTGGGGCATTGGATATAAGATGGGGGATATATAATGAATGAAAGCACATTAGTAATATTCCTGATGGCTATAGTTGTGGTACTGTTATGCGTAATATTACACCAGCATTTTGCGTTTCATAAGGGAATGGGGAAACATTTAAGGGAAATTAGCCAAAAAATTGCGGATATTTTGGAGCAGGACAGCGCAGAACAGATTATGGTTTTTACAGATAATAAAGCGTTAATTGCATTGTGCGAACAGTTAAACCGTCTGTTGCTTGACCGTCAAAAAATCAAAATAGATTTTAAGCGGCAGGAGGAATCATCCAAAAAAATGCTTTCCAATATTTCTCATGATATTAAAACGCCCCTGACGGTTATCCTTGGTTATCTGGAAATTATGCGCCTAAGTGATAAGGAAAATGTGTCATTGCAAAAAGTGGAAGCGAAAGCGCAGCAGGTAATGGAGTTGATAAACCAATTTTTCACACTTGCGAAGCTGGAAGCCGGCGATACGCAGATTGAACTGACCCAAGTGAATTTAAGTGAACTTTGCCGTGAAAATATATTGGGGTTTTATGATATTTTACAGCAAAAGGATTTTGATGCGGAAATTTCTATTCCAGAACAAGACATTTCTGTGCTGGGCAGTGAGGATGCGATTCACCGGATTTTGTCGAATTTAATATCAAATGCTGTGCGTTACGGAAGTGCAGGCGGCTATATCGGACTGACGCTGCGCGACGATGAAACCTATGCATTTGTGGATATTGTGGATAAAGGTAAGGGAATAGAGCGTGCATTTGCTGCCAGCGTTTTTGAACGGCTCTATACAATGGAGGATTCCCGCAACCGCAATATTCATGGAAACGGGCTGGGACTAACCATAGCCAAAAACCTTGCAAACCAGTTAGGTGGTGATATTACTCTGGAAAGTGAGCCGAATGTGAGAACAGTTTTTACAGTGCAGCTTAGGAAAGTATAGTAAAGTGTATTACGTTGCTTCGACAGTTAAATATCACAACAGTTTGCTTGCCCAAATCTTTATTTGCGGCGCTGGCATCAATTAAAAGTAAAACAAAATATTTTTTGAGGTAGCATCTTGGAAATAGTGGAAAACTATGGAAAAGATGCTGTTTTTTTGTTTAAAAGCACTTTCAAAGGATGGATTGGTAGTCCGTTAATGGCGGATAAGGATATTAAAATGTACTACGTTAATATGTGCAATATGTAAGCATATTTTGCATAAAAATGCTTCATTTTTTGTGTTTTGTATACATAAATACCGATAAGCTGCTAGGAATGGGTGAAATATTTATATTTCTTTCGAGAAAATTCGTAAAAGTATTGACAAATTTGTGAATGTAAAATAATATTAATATACAACTATTAAAAGCATCTAAATTTTTGGATGCTTTCGTTATGAATGCACACGGGCACGCAAATAAAGCTTGTCAGCATAGCAGAAAAATGCCTGTGCGCGCGAGTAGAAATTTCTACTCGATCAAAATATGTGAAAGCGGATTTCCCATAAAATCCTATTTCACGGACAAAAAAAGGAAGGAAGGAAAAGGCATGGAAGAAGCAAAAAAACTCTGTAAAAAGAAACGCAAATTAGCAAAAAGCATTTTTAGTTTAATGTTAGTATTTGCTATGGTCATTTCCAATGTACAGATAGCACCGGAAGCATTTGCGACTGTATGGGCAGCGGAAAGCGAAACATCAATATCCGGTGAAACGGCTGAAGCAAGCGAAGTCAGTGAAGGTAGCGGGCAGAATACGGAAGCCGCCCAAGATGAAAAACAAGCTGACCCCGCGAGCGAATCGAGTGGAGATGATAAAAATACTGGAACGGAAAAAACCGAAACAATAGACAAATCAAGTGAAAAAGAATCTGTAAAGTCTGAAGAAGCGGCAGAAACAGAAAACGTTCAAAAAACAGACGAAAAGACAGAGGAAACAGAAAGCAATCAGAAGACAGACGAAGATAAAAAGACAGAAGAAACAGAAAATAATAAGAAAACAGATGAAGAAAATAAGACAGAGGAAACAACAGAAGAAAAAACAACAGCGGAAGATGAAACAAAAACAACAGAAACGACAAATACAGAAACAGAAAGTATAACCGAAAGCACCGAAATTTCTGAGTCGACCGAAAACGCAGAAACGGAAGAAACTACAGAAGAATCAAGCAAAGATAATAATGAAGGCGACACAACTCCAGCAGAAGATCAGGTAAATGTGATTCTGCATTATAAGAATTCGTATGGATGGAGCGATGTTGCGGCGTACTTTGGAAAACATAATGGTGAAGGTTGGGATGGAGATGCACTAAGCGGAAGCTGGCCGGGAATAACCGGTGACAATCTGCAAAAAGATGCAAATGGATATTATACATTATCATGTGAAATACCAAAAAGCAGTGGCTTTATTATAATTTTTAACAATAACAACAGTGAAAATAATGAACAAGCACAAGATATTATTATTCCATCAACGGAATTTACAGATGTTACTACATATGAACGTTGGGTTTGGATAGAGAGATATGATAATGCTGAACCACAATATTTTCTTTCAACAACGCCTGTAATTAGTCCGGAAGTTAATGATGGAATTGTAACATTTCGTTATAAAAACAAATCTGCAAAGTCTGTAAAATTAGCAGGCGAGATGACAACTTGGGAGAAAAACCCAATTGAAATGACGAAAGATACAAATGGTATCTTTACTTATACAATGGAAGAAGCATTAACACCGGGGGAACATCAGTATAAATTTATCGTAGATGATAAATGGATATGTGATCCGAATAATGATATCGTAAAAAGTAACAACAGTATTGTAACGATAGAGGGAGAAGACCCCAATAAAATCATCAGCCCCGAAGTCAACGGAAACAAAGTAACATTCCGCTACAAAAACAGCGAAGCAGAAAACGTATATGTACGCGGGCTGCAAATATCCGACTGGGCAGTAACCGATGACTATAAAATGACAAAGGATGAGGAAACGGGTATACATAGTGTTGAAATTGAACTGCCGCATGGCGGATATGAATACAAATTCTGGTATAAAGATAGCAACGGTGCAGAACAATGGTTAGCAGACCCCAATAATGAACAGGTTGTTGGAGGTGATGGAAACAGCTATGTTTTTGTATCCGGCAGCAAAGAATATGAATACACCATTCATTACTACAATCCCGAAGCAGATGTTCCGACATCAGCAGCAGGGCCAGATTTACATATTTGGGATGAATGTTCTCCGGAAGATATGGTAGGAGATTATAAATTTACAGAGATTACAAAAGATGCGGAAGAAGAAGGAAAGACATGGCTGACTATGAAAGTAAAACTTCCATATCCGCATATTACTGTAATTGCTAGACCACAAGGAAATTGGGACGAGCAGGATAAAGAATACAAATATGAGATAACGAGCGAAGAAAAAGCGGAACTTTGGTATGTATACGGAAAAGGAATTTATGACAAAAATCCGTTCCTTGCAGCATTTGAGTATACGATTCATTATTTTAATCCCGATGCGCCAGATCAGGCAAGCGATCAATCCGATTTGTATATCTGGGAACCTGGTACGAGCAATCCGGGCGGAGTATTTGCATTTGATGAAAGCTTAGTTTATGACGATTTTGATAATGATATTACATGGCTTACAGCAGAAGTTGGCGTTCCTTATGCAAGCATCGGCGTAATTGGAAAACCTTATGCCGGTGAAGAAAACTGGGACGACAAAGATAGTGACAGAACGTATCAGTTAAAGGGCGAAGCGAAAGAAGCAGAACTTTGGTATGTTCACGGCGTAGGCATTTATGAAGGAAAACCCAATTTGAACTTGGAGTCAATTGAAGCTTCTTTGCAGTTGGATTCTATGGATTATACACAAAACAATGTGTTAACCATTATTGCAAATGGGGATAAAAATTCGGATGTGCTGGTGAAAAGCGCATATGTGGATGCTTCAGAATTAGGCATTAGCAACAAGCTGGTTATTTCACCAGAGCTGATGGCAGTTTCTCTTTCGGTAAGAGATAATATTGCTGCTGGAACATATGAATTGCCAGTTACAGTAGAAGATGCCCGCGGCAATCAATTACAGACAAAAGCAACTGTGAACGTTACACAGAAGGCGGACAGCGAAAACGATTTTAATTGGGATGAATCTGTAATTTACTTTATGGTAACAGACCGATTTTTTGACGGCAACGAAGGCAATAATGAAGCAAACGGCAAAGATGGTGATTATAATACCTATGGAAAAGACAATCAAGGCTTGTATCATGGCGGCGATTTTGCCGGTGTAACAGCAAAACTGGATTATTTAAAAGATTTGGGCGTGAATACGATATGGATTACGCCAATTGTAGAGAATGTAAAAGGTGTTACGGTTGGCGGAGAAGGCAAAGATAAAGTACCATACTATGCTGGATATCATGGTTACTGGGCAAGTGATTTTACGAAATTAAATCCCGCGCTTGGTACAGAGGAAGAATTTGAAACCTTAATCAACACTGCACATGAAAAAGGCATGAAGATTATGGTAGACGTTGTAGTAAACCATGCAGGATATGGTATGGAAAATACCGATAAGTTTGCTGGTATGCTAAGGGACAGCAAAGATGTAGTAGAAGATGACCATGAACTTGGCGGATACCAGGCAGGTCTTCCAGATTTCCTGACAGAAATACCTGAAGTTAGAGATCAGATTATTGAGTGGCAGGTAAATTGGGCAAAGAAGGGTGTTGATTATTTCCGTGTAGATACAGTACAGCACGTAGATGATACGACATGGATGGCATTTAAAAATGCACTGACCGAAGCCAATCCGAATTTTAAAATGATTGGTGAGTATTTCGGTGCAGGATATAATAGTGCAAACGGCGGCAGACTGGGCAGCGGACAGATGGATTCTCTGTTAGACTTTAACTTTAACGAGTGGGCAACCTCATTTGTGAACGGAGATATTTCTTCTATAGAAAATAATCTGATTAACCGCAACAAGGCACTGAATAATACCTATTTGACAGGGCAGTTTTTAAGCAGCCATGATGAGAATGGTTTTCAACAGGAATTGAAAAACAAGGGCTGGAGTGCAGATGCAGCAATTGCAGCTTCCTACGTAGCAGCAACTTTGCAGATTACAGCAAAAGGTCAGCCAGTGATTTACTATGGTGAAGAAATCGGCTTGTCAGGAAACAATGATTATCCTTATCAGACAAACCGCTATGATTTTAATTGGAAAGAGTTAGAAAAGCAGCAGTCGCAGAATGGCAGCATTTACAATCACTATAAGAAGATGCTTGCAATTCGAAGCGAATATGCAGATGTATTTGCAAAAGGTAACAGGCAGGTTGTAGCACAGTCAAATGCGGATGGTTATGATGTAATTTCCAGAAGTTATAATGATACAACACTTTATGTTGGAATGAATATCAAGTCTGATGCACGTACATTAAAGATAACTGTAGACAGCAATGGCGTGACAGGATACAAGGATTTGTACAGTGGCAAGTCGTATCCGGTTGCGGCGGATGGTACGATTGAAGTAGTGATTCCAGCAGCAGCAGGCGGCGGTACAGTTGTATTGGTAGCAGATACTTATAAGGCAGGATTGATTGCACCAGAACTGACGATTGCAAAAGGAAAGGAATCAGCGCTTCCAGCACAGTTGACAAAATTGTCAGAAGATGGAATTAAGACATTTGTTGACGTAACCTATTCTACTACAACACAGGAAGGCGTAACGCTTGACGATAAGAGCAAAAAGATAACCGTAGCAGAAACGTTTGCAGGAAAGAGCATTGAGCTGACAGCAACGGCAGGCAGCGATTCCGTGACGTTTTCTATTAAAGTTGTAGAGGATAAAAATGAGATAACTGTAAGACTGCATTATAACAGACCTGACCGCGATTATACAGGCTGGAATGTCTGGACGTGGGGCGACGGAACGAGTGCAGTGGTTCAGTTTACTTCTGACGATGAAGCAGGCGGAAAAGTAGCAGAAGTGAAACTGGTTGGACGTACAGCCAGTGTTATGAACTATATTATCCGTAAGAGTATTGAAGGCAATGATTGGGCAGAGAAAGATCCCGGAATGGACTGCTATATTGACCTTTCCGACATTCTTTCTGGTACGGTAGATTACTATGTCGCATCTGGTCAATTCCCTGGAACGAGAGTATTAGGGGATGATGTTTTAATCGGTGTTAAAATACGGTCGGCTGTATATAACAGCAGCAAGAACGTAATTAAAGTGCAGACAGGAATACCAATTACAGGCGCTCTTGACGGCATATTTGCATTAAAGACAAAGAAGACCGGTGAAAATGAACCAGAAACAATGATACCTGTTACAGCGATAAAACTTGCAAATGCAGACGAGAATATATACGAGTTAAGCCTTGGAGTGGATTTATCAAGCGCAGAGGCAATGGCGAAAGAGTATGTTCTTGTTTATGACGGGCAGGATTACAAAGTATCTATGCCAAGTTTGTATTCTTCTGATACATTTGAAAGTCAGTACACCTATACCGGAGATGATCTTGGTGCAACGTGGAGCAGCAGCAAAACGACATTCAAGGTGTGGGCACCTACAGCAGAGAAAGTACAAGTTAACTTATATAAATCTGGAACAGAAGGAACAGACGACTTAATTAGGTCAATAGATATGACAAAAGGCGAAAAAGGCGTTTGGTTTGTATCAGTAGAAGAAGATTTAAACGGTACTTATTATACATACAGTGTTACTGTAAACGGAGAAGAAAAAGAAGCGTGTGATCCATACGCAAAGACAACCGGCGTGAACGGCGACAGGGCAATGGTTATTAATATGAATGCTACCAATCCAGCAGGATGGGCAAGTGACCGTGGGCCAAACGCAGGAATGAGCTATACAGATTCTATTATTTACGAGCTGCATGTTAGGGATTTCTCTATTGATGAATCTTCAGGAATTTCGGAGAAAAACAAAGGAAAATTCTTAGGGCTTACAGAAAAAGGAACAAAAAATAAGAGCGGACAGACAACAGGTTTGGATTATCTAACAGATTTAGGTATTACACATATTCATCTTCTTCCTTCGTATGACTATGCGACAGTAGATGAAACAAAGTTGGATACGCCACAGTTCAATTGGGGTTATGATCCGAAGAACTACAATGTGCCGGAAGGCTCTTACTCAACAGATCCTTATAATGGAGCAGTCCGCGTAAAAGAAATGAAGCAGATGGTAAAGACACTGCATGACAATAATATCAATGTAATTATGGATGTAGTATATAACCATGTATACAGTGCAGATGACTTTAGCTTTAACAAGATTGTACCAAAGTATTTCTCAAGAACAAATGCAGATGGTACTTATTCCAGCGGTTCTGGATGCGGCAATGATACAGCATCAGAGCGTGCAATGGTAAGAAAATACATTGTCGATTCTGTAAATTACTGGGCAGACGAGTATCATATTGATGGTTTCCGCTTTGACTTAGTAGGTTTGTTGGATACAGAAACGATTAATGAAGTTGTAAATACAGTGCATGAGAGTCATCCAGATGTTGTATTTTATGGTGAAGGCTGGACTATGGATACGGCTCTTAGCAAAGATAATATTACAATGGCAACACAGGCAAATTCTACAAAGACTCCGAAATTTGCGTATTTTAGTGACACGATCCGTGATGCAATTAAGGGTGATAACTTTAATGCTGGTAATACAGGATTTGTTCAAGGCGCAGATGGCAAAGAATCCATTCTTGCAGGGTGCTTTGTTGCAGCTACGAATTGGTGTAAGAGTCCGACACAGACGATAAATTATGCATCTTGTCATGATAATTACACACTGTGGGATAAGATTTCCGTTTCCCAGCCAGATACTCCAGTGGCAGATCGCATTAAGATGAATAATCTGTCAGCGGCAATCTATATGACATCAGAGGGAATTCCTTTGATTCATGCGGCGGAAGAATTATTAAGAACAAAAGTGGACGAAAAAGGAGAAGTAATTCATAACAGTTACAATTCTTCTGATTTTGTAAACAGCATTAAGTGGTCAGATTTAGATAAAGAAGAATATCGGGCAGTTCGAGATTATTACAAGGGATTGATTCAGTTCCGCAAAAACCATGCAGCATTGCGTTTAACTTCTGCACGTGATATTAATGCTAATGTAAAATATAAGGAAGTTAGCAAGCAAGTAATGATGTTTGTAATCAATGGTAAGGACAGAATCAAGAATGAAGTATCGGATGGCATCGTGGTAATCTTTAATGCGGCGAAGTCTGAAAAAGAGATAGATCTCTACAAATATGGTGTTGTTAAAGGTGATTGGAAAGTTTGCATCAATGATAAGTATGCAGGTATTGAAGCATTAGATACAATCAAAGATGGTAAAGTGACCGTAGCGCCAATATCAGCAATGGTTCTGGTTAAGGGAGAAGGCGCAGATAACGATTCTATTTATGGAGATAATGAACAGCAGAAAGTAGAACATTTGCGGAAAGAATTGCAGGATATGATTGCAATTTATGAGAAACTGCAAAAAGCAGACTATACAGACGAAAGCTGGAATGCATTTACAAGTGCTTTGGAAGCAGCAAAGAAAGCAGCAGAAGACAAAGCAGCAACATTAAATTCTCTGAATAAAGCAAAAGAAGACCTGTTGTTAGCTTATAATGCACTCGCAGTACCAGAAGGCAAAGTAGACACAGAAAAGCTAAGAGTATTGGTAGAAGTATGTGACGAATTAAGAGAACAGGGACAGGGATACTATACTGCTGGAAGCTGGAAGGTATTTACAACAGCATTGGATGTAGCAAAGAAGGTTTTAGGAAAACAGGATGCAGTGCAGGCTGACGTGGATGTAGCATACAACCAGTTGGATACAGCTTATAATGGGTTAACCAAGCAGAAACCAGATTTAAGTACATTAAAAGAATTGATAGCAGAATATGAAAATATTGAAAAAGGCAATTATACAGACGAAAGCTGGAAAGTATTTACAGATGCACTAGAAGCGGCAAAGGCAATTATTGTAGAACCAGATGTTGGACAGGATGAGATCGACAATGCAGTAGATGCATTAAAGAAGGCATTTGACGGATTGGAAGTACCAGAGGGTACTGTGGACACTGGTAAATTAAAGGCATTGATTTCCAGATGCAAAGAGATTCGGGCAAAAGGACAAGGCAGTTATACAGATGAAAGCTGGTCAGCATTTACAAGTGCACTGAAAGAAGCAGAAGCAGTTTTGAAAAAACCAGATGCAGATCAAAAAGCAGTAGATGCGGCATACACGAATCTGAATCAGGCACGCGGAGAACTTTCAGAAGTACACAAAGGCCTTTGGACAAAGTGGGATAAGAATGCTGGAATAAAGCTTGGCGAAGACGGAAAATATCATATCGCTTATACGGGTAAGGCATTAAAACCGGCGATACAGGTATTTGACGGGGAAACACAATTAAAGGAAAAGGTAGATTATACAGTAAGTTATAAGAATAATACAAATGCTGGATCAGCAAGTCTAATTATCAAGGGCAAAGGAAACTACAACTTGACACGTACTGTAAACTTTGAAATTGATAAAATAGACATTAAAAATATTCCAATAGCAGATTTGTATGCGGCTGTAGCAGCCAATAATACTAAGCAGGTAGCGCTAAAGCCAGTCGTGAAG
>CBCOYO010000001.1:0-42577 GCA_965114465.1 uncultured Lachnospiraceae bacterium | reverse complement strand
CGTGAAGTATAATGGCAAAGCGTTGAAGCTGAATAAAGACTATACAGCAGCGTATGATAGCGCCAGTGATGGTATGAAATTAGGGGTATATACAGTAAAATTAACCGCAAAATCAGACAGCAAGAACTTCAAAGGGGAAACAACCATTCGGATGATTCTTGTGGATAAGGCAAAAGTTCCTTTAATGAGTAAAGCAACCATTAAGAAGATTCCGGCACAACAGTATAATGAAGGTAAAGTATTAGAGCCACCAATTACTGTGATCTATAAAGGGCAGACATTGCGTGAAAACGAACATTATACAGTAGAATATGATAAGGTTCATACGGAAGCCGGAGAAACAGCAACAATTGTTGTAAAAGGAATTATTGGTGAGAATTTTGACAGCGGATACGCAGGAGAAAAGACAGCTTCCTTTAAGATTAATGGAACGCCGTTAAAAGCAAATATGGTATCCTTTGAGGATGCAAATATTGGCAAGGCAGGTGTAGTTTATACAGGAACTGCACAAGAGCCCAAGATCAATGTTCAAGATGCTAAAAATGAACAGTATAAAGTGGAATATCTAAATAACATCAATGCTGGTAAAGCAACTGTAATTGTAACAGGCAGAAAGGGTTATTCCGGAACGGTTAAGAAGACATTTAAGATAACACCGTTTGATATTTCTACAAATACGAACAAGAATTTTATATATGCATCAAACATTTCAGTACCATATGCAAAGGGTGGCGCGAAACTTTCTGACAAAGACTTCAGTGCACGCTTTAACCTAAAAGACGACAAGGGAACATTTATTAAGGCAGAGCAATTACAGCAAGGAAAAGACTTTACTCTGACATATAAGAATAACAAGGCAGCAGGCGCATCAGCAATGTTTAGCATCAAAGGAAAGGGTAATTTCAAAGGAACAATCAAAGATATCGCTTTTACAATAACGCCGCAGAATTTAAGCAAATTACAGATTACAGCAGCGGATATTGTTGAAGCTAAAGCGAAGAACTTTTATAAGGTAGTTCCTGTTATTACCGATTTGGATGGCAAAAAGCTGAAAAATAATATTGATTTTAAATGTGCATGCGTTTATGGGGATAACCAGACTTCTGGAATTCCAAGTGTAAACACAATAGTGAAGCTTACAGCAAAAGCGTATGGTAACAATTATACAGGAAGTATAACAACAGAGTTTAGAGTAATTGCAAAAGAAAAGAATATTGCAAAGGCGTCTGTAACAATAAATAATGGCAATCCATATATTTATACAGGCAGCGCGATTCGACCAGATAAAAATGCGATTCGTGTTACCTTAAACGGAACGTTGAGCAATGATGATTATGAAATCGTAGAATATTCTAACAATATTAAAAAGGGTACTGCAAAACTGACGATTCATGGACTTGGTGAATACGGCGGAACAAAAACAGTTACATTTAAAATTACGGCACAACCTATGAACAGCTAAAACAAAAGGCCCCGTACTGGAAAGACATGTTTTCTAGTATGGGGTTTTGGAACAGGAGTTTTTTTAGAAAGGAGAAAACTATGGGACGAAAAGGTAGAAGGAAGCGCAACTTAGGAAACAGCATATTCAGCCTTATGCTGGTATTTGTCATGGTTATTTCCAATATACAAGTCACGCAAGGTATGCAGTCTACTGTATGGGCGGCAGAAAATTCTATGGATGAATCTACGGAGCAGTCAATAGAAAAGTCTACAGATAGTTCTGACAAAACAGAACGAACCGCAGATAAAGGCGAAGATAATGAAAGTACTGTAAACAGCGATAAAGAAGACAGCAAATCAGAAGAGGACACAGAAGAAACTTCAAAGACGAGTGAAAGCAAGGAAACAGAAAGCACTGAATCAGATGACAGCGTAAAGACACAGGAATCAACAGAAACAACAGAATCCGACGAGGATAAGAATACAGAAGGAACAACAGAATCGGATGAAAATAAGACTCAAGAATCAACAATAGAATCAGATGAAAATGAAAAGTTAGAAGAAAACAGCAAAATTGAGGAAACAACGGAAGCTGTTGAAACAAAGACAGAAGTAGAAACTACCGAAGAAGCAGACGAGAATGATGCAGACGATAATAAAGTCGGCGAACAGGTAGAGGTTATTATACATTTTAAGAATTCTCTGGGATGGGGAAGCGTTTTAGCACATTATGCTAATCATGATGGAACTAACTGGGCAACTGATGGTACAAATTGGCCAGGTATAGAACAAGAAAAGGATGAAAATGGATATTATACCCTGAAACTGGAAAAATCGAAAGACAGTGGTTTTGCTTTTCTTTTTCATAATGATCAGGGGGGAAAAACACAAGATATTATTATTCCATCAGATGAATTTACAGAAAGTATATATGAACTTTGGGTCTGGATAGATGGTGAGATTCAAGAAAACGGAGAATATAAAAAGAAAGCTATACTCTCTAAAACGGAAATAATCAGTCCAGAGATAGGAGAAAATAGAAAAGTAACATTTCGCTATAAGAACGATTTTGCAACGAGTGTAAAAGTTGCAGGAACTATGACGGATTGGGGTACTAATGCAGTAGAAATGCAGAAGGATTCAAATGGAGTATTTTTCTGTGAAATGACATTAGATCCCGGCGAATATACATATAAGTTCGTTGTGGGCAATGATTGGATTCTTGATCCCAATAATTTAATCTCTATTCGAGAAAATGAAACATCAAGTAATTATAATAGTGGACTCTATGTACCAAGTACAGAAACATATCAATATACAATTCACTACTATAATCCTGATGCAGAAGAAAACAAAACGCCAGATTTACATGTATGGGATAAGAGCATACAAAATGCTGGCGCATATCCAGCCGCAAGCAAGGATTTTAGCTTTGACAGTTCAAAGAACGATGCCGAGGGTAGAAAGTGGTGGACAGCTACCTTTACAGTTCCATATCAGCACCTAGGTTTTATGGGAAGGGTAAATGCAGGCTTATATACGGACGGACAAGATGATAAAGATAGAGAATACAAAATCGAAACTGGTAATGAAGTAGAATTATGGTATGTTCATGGAACAGGAGAGAATAATGGTGTTCACACAGCAAATCCTTTCCCCGTTCAAGAAGGCTTAAATCCGCCAGAACTGACCATTGCAAAAGGAACAACCACAACCCTTCCGGCAAAGCTGACAAAAGGAACAGAAGACGGAACTGCGGTTGAAGTCGATGTTACCTATACAATGGCAGAGGTTACTGGTGTAACATTAGATGATGACAACAAACAAATTACAGTAGCAAAAGACTTTGCAGAAAAGACGATTGAATTAACAGCAACAGAAACAGATGGAATAGCAACTATAACATTTGAAATCAAAGTCGTAGAAGACAAAAATGAAATCACAATAAGACTGCATTATTCCAGACCTGACGGAAATTATCAGAACTGGAATGTCTGGGTATGGACGGAAGGCACAGAAGGACAAAATGGTGCAAGATATGATTTTAAAGAAGAAAGCAGTGAAATGGTAGCCACGATTTCCTTAAATGGACGTAAGAATAGCAGATTTGGCTATATAATCCGTAAAAGTGAGGGTGACAACGATTGGGTAGAAAAAGATCCCAATAAAGAGTTGAACCGTTATATAGACCTGTCGCAAATCTTATCCGGCACAATTGACTGTTATGTGGAGTCTGGTAAAGATGAGGTTCATGAAGAATTAGGAGATGATATTCTTAAAGGCGTTAAAATTTGTTCCATAGATTATGATAAGAAAATAAACAGTATCAAGGTGGTCACTGGGAATCCGATAGATGAAGATGCAGACACTGTATTTGCAATCAAACGTTCGGATAATGCAGAAATTGCCATAAATAGCGTGACAGCATCCTCTAGTCAAAAAGAATATACGATTGAGCCAGAAGAAAACCTGTCAAGTATTAAAGCAATGGTAAAAAGCTATTTGATTTCTTTTGACGGATATGATTATAGATTTGTTCTGGAACCATTGCGTACGTTATATTCTTCTCCGGAATTTGAAGACGCATTTACTTATACAGGAAATGATCTTGGTGCAACCTGGACACCACAAAAGACCACATTTAAGGTATGGGCGCCAACGGCAGATAACGTGAAAGTGAAATTATATACTAATGGAGAAGTTGGAAAAGGCGTTTTACAGCAGACCATTTCCATGACGGAAGGGGATAAAGGTGTCTGGTCAGCAGAAGCCATGGGAAATTATTATGCTGTTTATTATACCTATTCGGTGACAATCAATGGAAAAACAACAGAAGCCTGTGACCCATATGCCAGAACCACCGGCGTAAACGGCGACCGCGCAATGATTACCAATTTGAGTTATGCCGATCCCGAAGGCTGGGCGGAGGATGTCAGCCCGAATGCAGGAATGTCTTATACGGATTCGGTGATCTATGAACTGCATGTAAGGGATTTTTCGATTGATGAATCATCTGGTATTAAACCAGAATGGCAGGGAAAATTCTTAGGATTGACCCAGGAAGGCACAACCAATAAAACAGGGCAGGCGACAGGACTAGATTATCTAAAAGATTTGGGCGTGACACATATTCATTTGCTCCCGTCTTACGATTATGCAACAGTGGACGAAACAAAGCTGGATACGCCGCAGTACAATTGGGGCTATGATCCCAAGAATTACAACGTACCGGAAGGATCGTATTCAACAGACCCATACGACGGTGAAGTCCGCGTAAAAGAGATGAAGCAGATGGTAAAGACACTGCATGACAACAAAATCAATGTCATTATGGATGTTGTATACAATCATGTCTACGATGCCGATAAATTCTGCTTTAACCAGATTGTTCCGCAATATTTTTCCAGAACAAAAGAGGATGGTACGTATTCCAACGGTTCTGGGTGTGGCAACGATACAGCATCCGAGCGTGCAATGGTAAAGAAGTACATTGTGGATTCTGTAAATTACTGGGCAGATGAGTATCATATCGACGGTTTCCGCTTTGATTTGGTGGGGCTGCTGGATACCGAAACAATTAACGAAGTGGTTAATACAGTGCATGAAAAGCACCCCAATGTAGTATTTTATGGTGAAGGCTGGACACTTCCTACCGAGGTAAGCAAAGATGGTTATACAATGGCAACACAAGCAAACGCTTCAAAAACACCACTATTTGCTTACTTTAGTGATGGTATCCGTGATTTATTAAAAGGCGGAAATAATGAAACCGATTTAGGCTTTGTATCAGGTTTGACAGGACAGGAAGAACCAATGGCAAACTGCTTCCGTGCGCTGGCAGGATGGAGTTCGACCCCGACACAGATCGTAAATTATGCTTCCTGTCATGACAATTATACCTTGAAGGATAAGCTGGATGCGACGGCAGGCAAGACAAATTCGCCAGAAGACGTGATTAAGATGAATAACCTCGCAGCAGCAATTTACCTGACTGCGCAAGGAATCCCACTGATTCATGCAGGTGAGGAACTATTAAGAGAGAAGAAAGATGAGAACGGAAATATTGACCATAACAGTTATAAATCTCCCGATTCGATTAACAGTATAAAATGGTCAAATCTTAATAAAGAAGAATACCAAAAGACAAGAGATTACTATAAAGGTTTAATTGCATTTCGTAAAAATCACGCTGCACTGCGCTTGACAACTGCGGAGGCAGTAAAACAAAATGTGAAGTACCATTGGATTACCTATGAAGTAATTATGTTTGTTATCAATGGAAAAGAACAAATTGCAGGAGAAGTTTCGGATGGTATTGTAATTATCTTTAATGCAACCAATGCAGAGAAGGAAGTTGATTTATACCAGAAAACCGATGAAAACAATAGTATGTACGGCATTGCCGAAGGTACATGGAATATCTGCGTAAATGCTGAAAAAGCAGGTACAGAAATATTGGAATCCATAACAGACGGCAAGGTAAAAGTTGCGCCGATATCCGCGATGATACTGGTAAAGGGAGAATCAGAAAGTGATGATGTTGCTGTTGAAAAACAGAAACTTCTAAGTTTAATTGATCAATGCCAAATCACATTCGATCAAGGAAAAATAGACGATTATTCTGATGAAAGCTGGACAGCATTTACAACGGCTTTGGAAGACGCAAAAGTAATCTTGAAGAATCCAGAAGTTACAGCAGTAGAATTAAGCAATGCCAGAGTAAAATTAGAGAATGCGCATAATGCGTTAAAATCAGGCAGTGAATCTGTGGATAAACAGAATCTGCAAGCGTTAATTGACAAATGTGAGATAATACAGGATCAGGGACAAGACAGTTACACGGATGAGAGCTGGCAGGCATTTATAGCAGAATTAGATTTGGCGAATGCTGTTTTGCAAAAGACAGATGCAACACAGGAGGAAGTAAATAAAGCAGTTGAAGATTTGCAAAAGGCATTAGATGGTTTGAAAGTACCAGAAGGCGTTGTAGACAAGGGCAAGTTAAAAGCGTTGATTGTAACTTGTGATGAAATATTCAACAAAGGGCAGGGCAACTATACAGAAGAGAGTTGGAAAGCGTTTACAGATGCATTAAACAAAGCAAAAGACGTGCGTGACAATAAAGAAGCGACACAAGAAGATGTTGACAATGCCAAGAGCAAATTAGAGGTGGCACAAAAAGGGCTTGCTACGGAAAAACCAGATACGGGTTCTTTAAAGTTATTAATTGATAAATATATCAATATTGAAAAGGGCGATTATACAGATGAAAGCTGGAAAGTATTTGAGGATGCGTTAAATGCAGCAAAAGTAATTGTAGACAAATCCGATGCGACCCAAGCAGAAATTGACAAGGCAGAACAAGATTTAATAGATGCATACGATGCATTGAAAGTACCAGAGGGAACTGTAGATAAAGGAAAGCTAAAAGCGCTGATTGTGACCTGTGACGAGATATTGAATAAAGGTCAGGGCAGCTATACTGCAGAAAGCTGGAAAGCGTTTACTGTTGCATTAGAAGAAGCAAAAGCAGTTTTGGCAAATGATAAGGCGACGCAAACAGAGGTGGATAATGCAAGAAACCAATTAGACAAAGCATACAATCAACTAGTCAGTGTAGAGGAAGAAGCAAAAGCGCTGAAAGTATTGATAGAAAAGTATGAGAACTTAGAAAAAGGTAATTATACAGACGAAAGCTGGGCAACGTTTGAGGAGGCACTTCGTGCAGCAAAAATAGTAGCAGGAAATCCTAATGCATCATTAGATGAAATCCAAAAAGCAGCAAGCGATCTGCAAAAGGCGGTAGATGCATTAGCAACTGTGAAAGAAGGTCTATGGACAGCATGGGCGCCAAATTCTGGATTAACACTTGGCAGTGATAAAAAATATCACATTGCATACACTGGAAAAGCACTCAAACCTACAATACTTGTATATGATGGAAAGACCTTGCTCAAGGAAAAAACAGATTATACTGTAGCTTACCAGAATAACACAAACGCAGGTTCAGCATCTGTCACGATTAAAGGAAAGGGCAATTATTCGGAGTCTATTCCAGTAGAATTTATGATTGATGCAATTGATATTGCAACACTTGAAATTGCAGACTTGTATGCAGCAGTGGCATCAAATAATACAAAGCAAATAGCACTAAAGCCTATAGTGAAATTTAATGGTAAAACACTGAAAGCGAAGAAGGACTATACAGTAGCTTATGAGAATCCTGGAACCGATGGAGTAACACCAGGAGAGCATTCTACAGTATATAAGGTAAATATTACCGATGGTACGAATAAAAATTTCATAGGGAAGAAAACAATTAATATAACACTGGTCAATAAAGATAATGCATTCTTAATGAGCAAGGCAAGCATTAGCAAAATTGCAAAAGCAGAAATGGTATATCAACCCAGTGAAATCCCCGGTAAAGGTAAGGTTCTGAAACCGCAGATAACTGTAAAATATGGTAAAAATTTACTAACAGAGGGGACAGAATATACAATTATCTACGACGAGGTACACACCGAAGCTGGCGAAACAGCAACGATTACTGTTCGAGGAAACGGAACTACCTATTTCGGCGAAAAGACAACTTCCTTTAAGATTACAGGCACGCCATTAAAAGCAAATCAAGTAATCTTAAAAGATGTACCAAAAACGGGTCTTGTATACACAGGAAAACCGCAAACGCCGGAGGTAGAAGTAACCGCTTCAGGCGCTGAGAAAAAGAATTATCAAGTAACCTACCAAAACAACACGAATGTTGGAACTGCAACCGTGATTGTAACAGGCAAAAACGGTTATACCGGAACGGTCAAAAAGACCTTTAAGATAACTGCTTTTGATATATCTACGAATGTAGACGGCAAATTTATCTACAATATGAAAGCAGACAGCAACGCAGTCAATGGCGAGATACCATATGCAAAAGGCGGCAGCAAACTGACAGACGATCAATTAGGCGCATATTTTAAAGTAGACAATACTACATCCATTGTCTTAAAACAGGGAATAGACTACACGTTATCTTATAAGAATAACAAGAAAGTCGGCGCTTCTGCAAGCGTTACAATCAAAGGCAAGGGCAATTATAAAGGAACAATGAAAAATATTCCACTTACAATTGTTGCACAGAACCTTTCTGCCTTAGAAAAGACAACGATTGCAGCAGATATTCTGGAAAAGAATGCTAGTAAATACAATAAAGTGATTCCAGTGATTACAGACTTGGATGGAAAGAAACTGAAGAATAAAACCGATTTTGTAATTGCTGCGGAAAATCCATATACTGATGAAAATGATAAAACGCTTTCGGATACGCTGACAGTCAACAGCAGGATTAAAGTTACCGTAGAAGGCGTGGGCAATTATCAGGGCAAAGTTTCCGCAATATTCCGTATTATTACAAATGAAATGAACCTAGCAAAAGCGACTATTAGAATAGACGAGCAGCAGTACACAGGAAATCCAGTAGTACCAGCGAAAGAGAAGATTCATATTACATTGAAAGGTAGTACAGAAGAATTAAAGCCAGAGGAATTTGAAATTGTAGAATGCACGAAAAACATCAAGAAAGGCAGTGCAAAAATTACAATCCGCGGCATCAGCGAAAACTGTGGCGGAACAAAGACCGTAAGCTTTAAAATTACAGCACGTCCGATGAATAAGTCCGATAAATAACAAAGACCGCATAATAAATGCAGCGCAGAAAGGGCAGGGGAAATAAAATCCTCTGCTCTTTTTTTCTCAATTTTTTAAGAATCTTCTGCCCCCTGATCAGCATTAGAAAATGTCTGGCAATTCAAGGTTTTGCACAACCCAGTTTCGGTCAGAAATGCCTTAAGTTAATGACATTGATTTACTTCTGTAGCGAAAATTTTGCTGCATAATTCTGTATATTCCTCATAAGAAATTTCATTTTCATTCAATGTATAATTCATTCCAGACTCTGCATTATTTGGGTCAATAAGCTGTGGGTATAATAAATTATAAAAATAGGTTGACATATGTATACCAAAAGCTTATAATAAATAGGTAAACAAAAGTATACCTAGTATAGCGCTGTACTAGTATATAATGCTCGTGAGTCGACATAATTGGCAAATGTTAGCGTTTACCAGTATATATTAGGAATTTGCAGGCTGTTTTTACAAAACAAAAAGGAGGTACATATTAATTATGAATCCAATTAGTTTATCCGACGGTGAGTGGAAAATTATGAATCATTTATGGGATAAAGCACCGCGGACGATTATGGAGTTAACTGCCGGTTTGCAGGAGGAAACAGGCTGGGACAAACACACAGTTATTACAATGCTTGGGCGCATGGAAAAGAAAGGTGCTGTTTCCTATGAAACACAAGGGCGCACAAAGCAGTTTTATCCGTTGGTATCTAAAAATGAAGTATGCATACAAGAAACAAAGGGATTTTTAAACAAGGTTTACCGTGGCAGTATCGGTATGATGGTAAATGCAATGGTAAAAAATCAGCAATTGTCTGCGCAGGACATTCAAGAATTATATGATATTTTAAATCAGGCAGAAAAGGCACAAAAAGATTGAAAAAAGGAGGATTCAATGAAAGAAGCAGTGATAACATCTTCAGTGTTAGTAATCGGTATACTATTGCTGCGCAGGGTGCTGCGGGGCAAAATCAGTGCCCGTTTGCAGTATGCTTTGTGGCTGCTAGTAGCATTGCGTTTAATACTTCCAGCAGCGGCGGTAGTATTTCCGGAAGCAGATATGATTCCTAAAAGCAATTTCAGTATTATGAATATGGCACAAAAAATGGAAACCGCAGTTGATACCTATTTAACAGAACCAGATATTGCGGTATCTCAAGCACTTCCGCTGTCTGGACTCCCTTTGCTAAAAGAACCAGAAACAGACAAAAATACAAATATATTTGATGCGTTTTGCACCTTATTGGACAATTTACAGAGTGGAAAGTGGGATAATCTATTACATAAAATCTGGTTTATCGGAATGGGCACTGCTATGTTGTGGATGCTGTATGTAAATCTTGTATTTACGCGCCATCTGCACCAAAACCGCAAACCATATCCGGCAGAGGGGCAAAAGTTACCAGTTTATCTTGTCAGCCCGCTAGAATCGCCATGTCTGTATGGATTTTTTGAGAAAAATGCCGTTTATTTAACGAAGGATATAGCAGCGGATGAGAAAAAATGCCGTCATATTTTAGCACATGAATACTGTCATCTGAAACACGGCGATATCTTTTGGTCGCTGCTGCGGTGTGTGCTTTTGGCAGTTTATTGGTTTCACCCGTTCGTATGGATTGCCGCAGTAGTATCACAGAGGGATTGTGAACTTGCCTGTGATGAGGCAGCCATCCAAGAATTGGGCGAGGAGGAGCGGATACCTTATGGAAGAACACTGGTTGCATTAGTGGAACGAAATTCGCGTGTTTCCAACCTATTTTGTACAGCCACAAACGCTGCATCAGGAAAAAAAGGAATTACACAGCGGGTACAGCAGATTGCACAAAAGCCCAGAATGCTTATGGCAGCAGTATTATTTACAGTGATTGCAATGGGGATTGCGGTTATTGTAACATTTACAGGCGCTAAAGCATCTGCAACAACGGCAAACAAGAAGGTGATCAGCGAAATTCCGTCTGATGGCATAATAACAACAGACAGCCTGCAGATAACATTTCCAGAGAAATTGACAGAAAAAATGGTATATACAATAGAAAATCAAACGGATATTTTAATATTTGATAAGCAGTCAAAACAGGAAATTGGGCGTTTCTGCGTTATACCTTGGGAGGAGGCCGTACAGCTTGCAGATCAAAAGGAGATTGTTACATTAGGAGAGTATGGATCTAATGGTGCGTTAAATGCACATATCAAAGGAGAAAGTACGCAACATAATTACACAACAAACAATAACTCCAATAAAAATAATAAAAGTGATAATACGGATATTTCTGAAAAATCTATAAAGATGGAAAGCACTATTAATAATGAAGAAATAGAATATGATCAAAAAGAAGATTTCGTTCCTGTATTTTTACCAGACGAAAGCAATAGTAAACATACTTATATGCCAAACAATAGCCCAGATAAAGAAATAGAATATGATCAAAAAGAAGATTTCGTTCCTGTATTTATACCAGACAATAGCAATAGTAAACATACCTATACTCCAAATGAAACAATGACAACGCTGCTGGACGAGGATGGCAAAACGGTTGTAACAATAGGTGGAGGCGATATTGAAACACTTTCAGGTTGTTATCTTACAATTCAAGTGGATGATGATGTGCAGTATCGAAATAATATACAGCGCCAAAATGATATACAGATTTCATTAGATGAAAAATCAGACACTAAAAGTGCAGAAGATAATAGTTTAATTTTAGCAGCACCAAAATGCTACCTATATATTCCTGCGGACTACAGCAAAGCAGAGAAATCACTGCAAAAGGATTTAGAAGCAGCAAGCAGAGATTTAGCAGCATTGGCGGAGAAGGTTACCATATTGACAATCAGTACCCAGTCTATGGAATCTGCGATAGATACCCTTGTTGCAAATAGGGGACATTTGGATCAGTATCATAAAATAGGCAATATTTTAAGAGCGCTTCCCGATCCAGAGGGATATATCTGCCAGCTTGCTTCTTTTGGATTGTCTGTTGAGAAGAAATCGGAGATAAAACAAGATAATTCTTATTATATAAGTGATTCCTCTAATCCGGAATTTGTGTTTTGTACGGATAGTAAAATTTCGTGCCACTATGCAAAAATAGATAATACCAGCGGGCAGATCAATGAAGATATTTTCTTTGCAGACGCTGTACTGCTCTTTGCCACCATTGACGGGTTTGCAGAGTGTGAAATGAAAAATGGATACAACGGAGAAACTTACAATTATAATAGGGAAGAAATGGAGGCACTTTTTGGTGCACTGTATCCAGCTTCTCAAACAAAAGAGGATTTAACAACACTGTATAATCAGGTGGTTAAATATCTTAGTAGCCAAACAAGAGAAAATAAGGGTTATTGAATACGAAGTGGTTTTGCACACAAATGCTAAAGTAAAAAAGCGAAAGCTTTTAGCATTTTGGCGCATAATTCTCACTACTTTGGCGCGGGTGTGAAAAGTAACGGCTTGTTGTTACAATTTCCACCCATGCCAGTCTTTATCAGCTTATAGGTTACTAAGGTGTGAAAAGTAACGCTTGTTACCTTTATTCCAGAGAAAAGCGGGAAATGGATTGACAGTATTTCATATTTCATATATCATAAAAACAGCTATATTTAAAATATAGAGAAGTAGTGTAATAGACACGGGTTAGAGGTGTGAGTCATTGAATATGAAAAACAGTCAACGGATTATAAGATATTGTAGTATTTTGCTAATGGCAGTTTTCTTGCTGGGCGGTTGTGCAAAGAAAAAAGACGGTGGGAATCTTGCAAAAGCAATGGAAGCCTTAGATCAAAACGATTATACGGCGGCAATGGAGAATTTTGAAAAGGCGCTGCTGAATAAAGAGGACAGCCAGTTAACCTACCGTGGAATGGGAATTGCTTATATGGGGCTTGGCAATTACGCCGAAGCGGAAACAGCGTTTCTAACATCGTCTTCGTTTGCGGTAGGACAATTAACAGATCTTGATTATGATACAAACTATTATTTGGCATCCGCATATATCAAACAGAAGAAATATGCAGAGGCAGAGGAAATTTATACAGCGATAATATCCCTTCGAAAAAAGGATTTAGATGCCTATTATTTAAGAGGATGTGTCTATTTAAAGCAAAATAATTATCAAGCGGCAATAAAGGATTTTGAAAAAGCATTTTCTCTTGCCCCCAATAATATCAAATTGGTAACGGATGCATATGTAGAAATGCGTGCGGCAGGTTTTGAGGAGGAGGGCAGAGCCTACCTAAACGACCTGATGAAGAAAAAAGAAAAGTCTATGAAAAACGAAGATAAAGGGAGGATTTACTTTTATTTGGAAGATTATGAAAATGCCCGCATTAATCTGGATGCTTTTGTAGAAGGAAAAGATGCAGAATTGTCGCTGTTATTGGGACAGACTTATGAGAAACTTAATGATATGAAGTATGCAGTAGATGTCTATGAAACTTACCTTAACAGTAATCCCCCCAATGCGGCAATTTACAACGGACTTGGGACATGCCTAATGCGGCAAGGAAATTACGAAGATGCCATAGCCGCTTTTCAGTCAGGGATTGATATTGGGGATGCGGGATATATGCAAGAACTAAAATTTAACCTAATTGTTGCAACCGAATATATGGGCAATTTTTCACAGGCAAAGACGCTTATGCAGGAATATCTTCAATTATATCCAGATGACGCAAAGGCGAAACGGGAAAGTAATTTTTTAAGTACACGGTAGGAGTGCGAAGTTTTATAAATAGCTGAAACACCACAATAAATAATAGGAGCAGGCTGATTGGCTTGCTCCTATTATTATGCACACGGACGTGGAAAGAAAATATATAGCTAAAGCTGCCCACGTCCGATGCGTGAGTAGGGGAAGATAACTCTTTCCCACCTGATTACACACGCGCTTAAATGAAGATTGCCAACATATCAAACAAATGCCCAGTGCGTGGTTAAAAACACTATATATTGTATTACTATAATAAACAACATATGATATTTTGTGTGTTCGATTGACTTGGAAAAAGCGATCTGATATCATTTATCTAATGGCACATTTTTGCTTCGGCAGAGGTGCCGGTTATTATTTTAATGTCTGTAAGGAACAAAAAGAAGCAGTTTAATTGCGTTATTTCTGTATTTTTACAGTTTCTTAGGGCACAGGAAGGAGCAGAATTGTATGTTTCAGGTAGTCAAAAGGGATGGCAGCAAGGCGGAGTTTTATCTTGGCAAGATTGGCGGGGCTATTATTAAGGCATTTGAAGCGACGCAGGTGCAGTTTAATCAGGAGATTGTCGATTTACTTGCGCTGCGGGTAACGGCGGACATCCAGAGCAAGATAAAAGATGGAACAATACACGTTGAGGACATTCAAGACAGTGTGGAGAAAGTGTTAGAGCAGGCAGGCTACACAGAAACAGCGAAAGCATTTATTCTTTATCGGAAGCAGCGGGAAAAAATGCGCAATATGAAATCCACGATATTAGATTATAAGGAAGTGGTAAACAGTTATGTAAAAATCGAGGATTGGCGGGTAAAGGAAAATTCTACGGTTACATATTCCGTTGGCGGCTTGATTTTATCTAATTCTGGCGCGGTCACGGCGAATTACTGGCTGTCTGAAATTTATGATGAGGAGATTGCAGAGGCACATAGAAATGCGGATATCCATATTCATGATTTATCTATGCTGACAGGCTACTGTGCCGGCTGGTCTTTGAAGCAGTTAATTCAAGAAGGGCTTGGCGGCATTACGGGAAAAATTTCGTCAGCTCCGGCAAAACATTTGTCTGTACTTTGCAATCAAATGGTTAATTTCCTTGGCATTATGCAGAATGAATGGGCAGGCGCACAGGCATTTTCTTCCTTTGACACCTATCTTGCGCCGTTTGTAAAGGCAGACAATCTATCTTATCCGGAAGTGAAGAAATGTATCGAAGCTTTTATTTACGGCGTAAATACACCAAGCCGGTGGGGAACGCAGGCACCTTTTAGCAATATTACATTGGATTGGACGGTGCCGGAAGATTTAGCAGAACTGCCCGCGATTGTCGGGGGGAAGGAAATGGATTTCTGTTATAAAGACTGCAAGTGGGAAATGGATATGGTAAATAAGGCGTTTATTGAAACCATGATCGAGGGGGATAAGGATGGCAGAGGATTTCAATATCCGATTCCGACCTATTCCATAACACGTGATTTTGATTGGTCGGATACCGAAAACAACCGCCTGTTATTTGAAATGACGGCAAAGTATGGAACGCCTTATTTTTCAAACTATATTAACTCGGATATGCAGCCGTCGGACGTGCGCAGTATGTGCTGCCGCCTGCGTCTTGACCTGCGGGAACTGCGTAAAAAAACAGGTGGTTTTTTTGGCTCGGGAGAGAGTACGGGCAGCGTGGGCGTAGTAACCATTAATATGCCGCGTATTGCATATCTTTCAGCGGATAAAGCGGAGTTTTACAGTCGTTTGGACAGAATGATGGATATAAGCGCGCGTTCGCTGAAAATCAAGCGGAATGTAATTGCAAAGCTTTTAGAAGAAGGCTTGTATCCTTATACTAAGCGATATTTGGGCAATTTTGATAGTCATTTTTCTACAATTGGGCTGATTGGCATGAACGAGGCGGGGCTGAATGCCAAGTGGCTTCGCAAAGACCTTTCACATAAGGAAACACAGGAATTTACCAAGGAAGTGTTAAATCATATGCGGGAAAGGCTTTCGGATTATCAGGAGCAATATGGTGACCTTTACAATTTGGAAGCAACGCCAGCGGAGAGTACGACCTACCGCCTTGCCAAGCATGACAGAGCGCAGTGGAGCGATATTATTACAGCGGGAAAGAAAGGGGACAAGCCCTATTATACCAATTCCTCCCATTTGCCAGTGGACTATACAACAGATATTTTTGATGCGCTTGATATTCAGGACGAATTGCAGACCTTGTATACATCAGGAACTGTTTTCCATGCCTTTTTAGGGGAAAAACTGCCGGATTGGCGTGCGGCGGCAAATTTGGTTCGCACGATTGCGGAGAATTACAAACTTCCTTATTACACCATGTCGCCGACGTATTCTATCTGTAGAGAACATGGTTACTTAAACGGTGAACAGAAAATCTGTCCGAAATGCAACCGTACAACAGAAGTTTACAGCCGGATTACAGGTTACTACAGACCTGTGCAAAACTGGAACGACGGCAAACTTCAAGAGTATGCAAACCGTACAGAGTATCAGGCAGGAAGCACTGTGCAGATGCCAGATGCATATAAGGAAGAAACAAGAAAAGAATCTGCGTGTAATAAGGATATACAAAATATAGGTGTGCAAGTAAGAAATAGTAATAGGAGAGTACATAACGAATCCGCAAAAGAACTTTTCACAGCAGAAAATAAAGTATTGTTATTTACAACGAAAACCTGTCCTAACTGTTATTTGGCAAAGGAATATCTGAAAAATATTGATTACACGATTATAGATGCAGAGGAAAATATGGAGCTTGCAGTGGAGTATGGTGTAATGCAGGCACCGACGCTTGTTGTGGTGGACGGGCAATCGCAGAAAAAATATGTGAATGCATCGAATATAAAAAAATATGCAGAGATTATGCGTCGGGTTGTATAGGCGTAAACTAAGGGGCTATCGCTATAAGCTTTGATTATACAGGATATCGTATAAATCGAAGCAAGGTGTTAGATTATCTTGTATATCTTTTCCTTAATGCGACAGCCCCGATAGGTTTGTGTTGGTGCTGTGACACAAACATTGTATTTTGTGCAAAAGGCAGCACAGAAATAAGGTAAAGAGTGAAGGAATTTGACAAAACTTTCACAATTTGTTTGTGCCTTGGAAAGGAATGATGAAAAATATGATAGATTATTTAATAGAAAAAATCAAAAAAACAGGTGCTCCCATTGTGGTAGGGCTTGATCCAACAATGAAATTTGTACCAGAGCATATCAAAAAGGCAGCATTTGCCGAAAAGGGAGAAACGCTGGAGGGAGCAGCAGAAGCAATATGGCTTTTTAATAAGGAAATTATTGATAAAACATATGATTTAATCCCAGCAGTAAAGCCGCAGATAGCAATGTATGAGCAGTTTGGAATTGCAGGGCTGATTGCATTTAAAAAGACGATTGATTATAGTAAAGAAAAAGGGTTAGTGGTAATCGGTGACGTTAAGCGCGGTGATATTGGCTCAACTTCGGAAGCATACGCTGCGGCGCATCTTGGAAAGGTGCAGATCGGTAATAATTTTTATGCAGGTTTTGATGAAGATTTTGCTACGGTCAATCCTTATTTAGGCAGCGACGGTGTGCAGCCGTTTATAAATGTTTGCAAGGCAGAAAAGAAAGGTATTTTTGTGCTGGTAAAAACCTCCAACCCCAGCAGCGGGGAACTTCAAGATCGTCTGATGAAAAGCGGAACAACTGTCGGCGCAGAACAGGGAAATAACGGTACAGGCAATATATCTTTTGCAGACAGACCATTGTATGAAATTGTTGGCGAACAGGTCGCTGCATGGGGGGAACAGCTTGTGGGAAAATATGGCTACAGTTCTGTTGGTGCGGTTGTGGGAGCAACCTATCCAGAGCAGGGCGCTGTATTACGCAAGCTAATGCCGAAAACATTTATATTAGTACCCGGCTACGGCGCACAGGGCGGAACAGGCAAAGACCTCGTTTATTTCTTCGACGATAACAGGCTCGGCGCGATTGTAAACTCCTCCCGCGGAATTATCGCTGCATACCAAAACGAAAAGTATAAGAAATTCGGCGCAGACAATTTCGCAGACGCATCAAGACAGGCAGTAATAGATATGATTACGGATATCGATCAAGCGTTTATAAGTGTAGGAAAATAATACAGGAAACTCCTTTACAAATGACCTGTAAATATATTACAATGGTTTAAGATTTAAAGACGGTTAAAAATAGGTCTATAAATTTGATGATTTGTACCAAAATTTACAGGTGCATCAAAATTTTATAAGTGAGGAGATTGGAAAATGAGCGAGATAGAGAAAAGTACAGAGGGAACTGCCACAGAGGAAGTTATCTCCAGAAATTTTATTGAACAGATTATTGACAAGGATTTGGCGGAGGGGAAGTGTGAAACCATAAAAACCCGTTTTCCACCGGAGCCGAATGGTTATCTGCATATTGGGCACGCTAAGAGTATTTTGTTGAATTATGGGTTAGCGCAGAAGTACGGCGGCAAATTTAATGTACGCTTTGACGACACGAATCCGACAAAGGAAAAAGAGGAATTTGTGGAGTCGATTAAGGCGGATGTGGAATGGCTTGGTGCGGACTGGGAGGACAGGCTGTATTTTGCTTCGGATTATTTTGAACAGATGTACGAGGTTGCAGTAAAATTAATTCGCAAAGGGAAAGCATATGTATCTGATTTATCTGCGGAAGAAATACGAGAGTATCGTGGAACATTGACAGAGCCTGGAAGAAACGACCCGAATCGTGATAGAAGTGTCACGGAAAATCTAGCATTATTTGAGCAGATGCGTGCCGGCAAATTTGCGGATGGGGAGAAAGTGCTGCGTGCCAAAATTGATATGGCGTCGCCCAATATCAATATGAGAGATCCAGTAATTTATCGTGTGGCGCATATGACACACCATAGAACCGGCGATAAATGGTGTATTTATCCAATGTATGACCTTGCACATCCGATAGAGGATGCAATTGAAGGCATTACACATTCTATCTGTACATTGGAATTTGAAGATCATAGACCACTCTATGACTGGGTGGTGCAAGAAGCAGAATATCCGCATCCGCCAAAGCAGATAGAATTTGCAAAGCTATATTTAACGAATGTTGTTACTGGAAAACGCTATATTAAAAAGTTGGTGGAAGATGGTATTGTTGATGGCTGGGATGACCCACGGCTTGTATCTATAGCAGCATTGCGCAGGCGTGGTTTTACGCCGGAGTCGCTGCGGCGGTTTGTGGAGCTTTGCGGTGTTAGCAAGGCAAATTCTTCAACGGATTATGCAATGTTAGAATACTGTATCCGTGAGGATTTAAAACTGAAAAAGCCTAGAATGATGGCAGCGCTTGACCCTGTAAAATTAATAATTGACAATTATCCAGAGGGGGAAACAGAATATCTGGAAGTTCCTAATAATTTGGAAAATGAAGCACTTGGTTCTAGGCAAGTTCCGTTTTGCCGCGAGTTGTATATTGACCGTGATGACTTTATGGAAGAACCGCCTAAGAAATATTTCCGCTTGTTTCCCGGGAATGAAGTGCGCCTGATGAGTGCGTATTTTGTGAAGTGCGTTGGTTTTGAGAAGGATGAAAACGGCAAGGTTACTGTGGTACATTGTACTTATGATCCAGAAACAAAGCAGGGCAGCGGTTTTACAGGCAGAAAGGTAAAAGGAACGATTCATTGGGTGCCGGCGTCGTATGCAGTTTCAGCAGAGGTGCGGTTGTATGAAAATATTATTGATGAGGAAAAAGGGGTGTACAATGAAGATGGTTCACTGAATTTGAATCCCAATTCGTTAACTGTATTAAAGGAATGCCGTTTAGAGCCTGCATTAAAAGACGCAAAGCCGTTTGACAGTTTCCAATTCGTAAGACAGGGGTTCTTTAATGTGGACTGCAAAGATTCTAAACCAGACGCGCTGGTGTTTAACAGAATTGTATCACTCAAAAGCTCATTTGTGTTACCAAAGTAATAAAACACTTAAAAGGGAGGAATTTATGAAATATCAATGTTTGGTATTAGACCATGATGATACAGTGGTGGACAGCACGGCAAGTATTCATTATCCTGCCTTTTTGGAAGCGCTTAAAATTATGCGGCCAGGAGAAACACTCTCCTTAGAGGATTATTTTCGGGAGAATTTTTCTCCGGGATTTATAGAATTTTGTACACAGCGTTATCAAATGACACAGCAGGATTTAGACGTTGAAGTTGAAATTTGGAGAAATTATGTAAAAAATCATATTCCCAAAGCGTATCGTGGGATAAAGGAACTGATAGAACGTCAGAAAGCGGAGGGCGGATATATATGCGTGGTATCGCATTCCTATGACTTTAATATCCGCAGGGATTACAAAGAAAACAATCTGCCAGAGCCAGATTTAATATTTGGCTGGGAGTATCCGGCGCATCAGCGTAAACCCAGTCCCTATGCATTGGAAGTAATTTGTAATAAGTTTGATTTGAAACCCTCTCAGCTTTTAATGGTAGATGACTTAAAACCCGGTTATGATATGGCGAAAGCGTTTGGTGTACCTTTCGCCGGAGCCGGCTGGGCAAACGAGATACCAGAGATTAGAAGTTTTATGCAGGAAAACAGCGATTTCTATTTTACAAGAGTAGAAGAATTGTTTCAATTCCTGTTTGAATAACATATTTAGGAATCATTTAAAGTTATTTTTTCGTTTCTTAGAACGTGTAAAAGGTTGTCAAAAAATAGGGGCTGTCGTATAATGCGACAGCCCCAGCGCTATTGTTATATTTTAATATTTTTAGTTACTTTTCATATCCACGCCAAAGTAGTGGGAATTATGCGCCAAAATGCTAAAAGCTTTTGCTTTTTTACTTTAGCATTTTGTGTGCATCAACTGTTGCAATTCACACCGAATGTTCGTAAATTGGTGCAAAATCTGGCGTTGGTGTGAATTGTAACTATTTTTATTCCTCGTCAGAATCGTCAAAAAAATTCTCGGAATTGGACTTTTTGGACTCGTCCGTAGCATAGGTTGCAGATACAGAAGTCATAACTGTTTGGGTTGTATGAGCGGTCGGTGTATCTGCGTTTTTGTTTTCATCGAAAGTAGGTTCGACAGTCGTACTTGCGTTCGCTGTAGTAGCTGTCGTTTCTGATGTTGTGTTTTCGTCGGTTGTTGTTTGGCTTCCAGAGCTGGGTAGATCTACCTGCGTATAAATGGTTTCCGTTGGCGGTGTGGTTTGTTCCTCGATAAATTCTTTTGCTTTATCAAGGGTTTCTTTGGTTTTGTCAATGGTTTCAATCACTTTTTCGCCGATTTTACCCTTGACATTTTCAAGATCGATATAAGAGCGGTTTTTGCTCTCTGTAACATTGGCTGTTTTTGCCGTTAAATCAATGTCGTCGTCTAAGTCCTCGTCGAAATCGTCAAAATCGTCAATATCGTCAAAATCATCAGAAGAATCGTTCTTTTTATTTTGAAGATAATAGTAAGTTCCTGCTGCAGCTGCACCAGCAAGGGCGCTGAATAAAACTAGCTTGCCAAATTTTTTAGCCATATAGGTTTCTCCTTTCACGTTGCAGTTTTTATTTTAACGCATAGCAAACGCATAGCGTATCAATTATTTCTATTTTAATACTATTTTATGGAAATGAAAAGATAATATGTACATTTTTTTATTGTTATTTTATTGAAACTATTTTTAGATTATGATACTATAAAATCGACCAAAAAAGTCAATTTATGGGAGAAAAGAGTGAAAAGCGGATGAACGAAAAATTTTTCGACTTGCCAAGAGAGAAACAAGACCGCATGATTAACGGTGCTTTGGAGGTTTTCGCGAAAAACGGCTTTAAACATGCCAGTACAGATGACATGGTAAAGGCTGTTGGGGTGAGCAAAGGACTTTGGTTTCATTATTTCGGCTCTAAGGCAGGTCTATATATCTTTGTGTATGAGTACAGTGTTAAATATATGCTGCTGGAAATTTCGGCAGTTGTCGATGAGCGGGAGAATGATTTCTTTGAATTGACAAGGCAGGTGGAACTTGCCAAGAGTCGGGCAGGGAAAAATTATCCGTTTATGAACGTATTTTTGGAGGAATCTGCAAGGGAAACAGAGGCAGATGTGCTTGCCCAGACACAGGAATCTGGCAGAATTTTGCAGGAGAAAATTGCAGGGTTTTTGAAGAATGCTGAAATGAAAGGTGTAGAGGATAAGGCGCGGCGTGACAAAATTAAAAAAATGGTAGACCATACCATTAAGGGAATCGTAAAGGAACAGCTTTATGAAGGTTATGATTCGGAAGCCGCATATAAAGAGATAAAGGAATGTCTTGATGTGCTGAAAGAGATGATTGCGGACAGTACAACGGCAAAGGAAGAAGACCCAATCGCTTCTTCCAAGCCGGCAGCTTCGTAAATAGATAGCAGCATTATTTCTTTTGCTGATAAAACGGGGCGGCAGGATATCCGCCCTTTAGCTTTTGCATACCACGCTGAATTGCGTCTTTTGAGTTTTTCCAGTCAGCGTCCTGGTTGCGGTAGTCAAATTTTTCGACCATCCAGCTTACGTCGTCTTCAAGCCGCTGCATATTTTTTTCCATCAATGAGAAAATGGTGGAGAAAAATTCCGCTTGCTGCTTTTCAGGAAGCTGTGCAATAGCTGCTTGGCATAAATCACCGAAATGTACAAGACAGAAGCCTTTGCTTTCCTCTAATTTGCGGCGGAAGTCGGCGTCCTTTTTATACATATAAAAAAACGTGTCAAGATATCGCTGATAGGTGTTTTCGTATTGTTTGCAGATATAACAGGACTGTTGTTTTTCATAAACCCAGGCAGTCATGGTATTGTTGACTTCTTTTGATTTTTTTAAGCGATCCAAAAAGGAAATTTTCGCTGGTTTAAATTTTTTGATTTCGCTGGAAAGTTCGCTGTTGATTTTTTGGTAATGTGTCTTTAAAATCCAGGCATTTCCAAGCGTATTGCCGTACTGGTACATTTTAAAAAAATGATAGCGGCAAAAACCTGCCTTGTCGGTCTGCTCGCGGACGTCGCTTTCCATATACGAGGCGCAAGAACCAAGCGCGAAATCCAGAAGATCTTGTTCTAGTTTCTGTTCAATAAAGCAGAATGGACATTCGTCATTCGCTGCCATGGCGTCATTTAGGGGAATGGTGTAGAGTTGTTCTTTCATGTTAATTCCTCCATGTTTTATGTTTGATAGACTGTTTGGATTCATTCTTTTACCGTTCTAAACTTAGTGTATCATATTTTAGTATGATACTCCACTAAAATTTTGCAAGAATCCGTACACGCAAACATAGAACAAGGGGTGGGCATTATATTTTATGCATTTGTATCTATGTATTTATTTAGAAGGGAGGACTTTTCAATGAAAAAAAAGTATCAATTCAAACTCTGGCTGCTTATATTTGCGGTTTATCAAATGCTCAGTCTGTGCGGATGCAGCTTGGACACTTATGAGGTAACACGTGATGTTCCGCAGCCGGCAGAGCAGGGAAATTTAGATTCTTCGGGGGAAAGTATAGATATTGGGAATATTCCGGAATACAGCGGCAGCCCCTCGGTGGTGCTGAATCAAAATAAGCCCCAATTTGCAGAAAGCGATCTTACAACAGAAAGTTTTGAAACATATGATGAGTTGGATGCGCTCGGCAGATGCCAAGGCGCATATGCGAATGTCGGTGTTGACTTAATGCCTACGGAAAAACGTGGGGATATCAGCCGTATAAAGCCGACTGGCTGGCAGTCTGTGCGCTATGACTTTGTGGAAGGCAAAAATTTATATAACAGATGTCATTTAATTGGTTTTCAATTAACAGGTGAGAATGCCAATAATAAAAATTTAATTACCGGTACGCGGTATATGAATGTGCAGGGAATGCTTCCCTATGAAAATGAGGTGGCAGATTATGTCAAGGAAACCCAGAATCATGTTTTATACAGAGTAACGCCGATATTTGACGGCGATAATCTTGTGGCGGATGGTGTGCAGATGGAAGCACTTTCGGTGGAAGACAATGGCGAGGGTGTTCAATTTCATGTATTTGTTTACAATGTGCAGCCAGGGGTAGAAATTGACTATGCGACTGGAGAGAGCAAAGCCGCAGAAACAGGTGCTACAGACAGCAGTGTACAGGAGCATTATGTACTGAATACCAATACCAAGAAGTTTCATAAGCCTACTTGTGGCAGTGCAATTGATATGAAAGAAGAAAATAAAGAGGAATACACGGGCAGCAGAGAATTGCTGATAGAACAAGGGTATGTGCCGTGCGGAAACTGCAAGCCGTAATTGTTGAACACAATATTATAAAAAAGTAACTAAAAAGTGTAACAGTTTAGGTAGGTCTGCGCATTTACTGCGCTGACCGTAATAAAATGTAGTGGTTGGAGGTATCCAGCCCATCGCGAAGCGATTTCCAATGGCTGGATACGTAACAGTTCAATGGGTTATCTGAACTGTTACCAAAAAGTATGTAAAATAGGAAGAAAGTTTCAGAAAACAGTATAAAAATAAAAAAAATTGTGTTACACTGTTAATAGAAAGGTTAGGTGATGGTATGAGTAAGTTTATGGTGGCAGGTTTTGTGCAATTGGAGTCAATTGTAAAAGTTGAAGAGCTGCCTTTGCCCTTTAAGCAGTTTGACAGTGTGCCGGAGATGATTAATTCTGGTATTGGCGGCGCAGGCTTAAATGAAGCAATGGCGTTAAAGTGGCTTGGCAATGAAGTGGATTTTATGAGTATGGTAGCAAAGAATATGTCAAGAAGACAGATATTAGCATATCTCGTTACCAATGGGATTGATTTGCGCATTGACTATATTCTTCCGATGCTTGATGGTATGCCGACTTCCGTTATTCTGTACAGTAAGGGAAAAAAGCAGACTTTTGAAGATGTAAAGGATATCCGTACCGTGGAGTATGACATTGATTTGTTTGAAAGACAGATACAGGATAAAGATATGGTAGTTATGTCAAATTGTAATTTCTGCCGTCCACTAATTGGACTTGCTAGGAAATATAATAAACCAATAGCCTGCAATGTGCGTAGCATGCGTGCAGAGAAAATAGCAAATAAGGAAGATTTCTTGTCAGCGGCAAATATTTTGTATATTAGTGATGATGATTTGGAATGTGATGCGTATGAGTGCATTAATGAATGCAAACAGAAATACGATCCAGAAATTATTATTATGGGTATTGGTGCAAAGGGTGTAATTCTTTATACGAAAGCAGATAACAGTATTTTGGAGTACAAACCTGTGAAAACAAATGAAATCGTTAATACCATAGGGGCTGGAAATGCACTGTTTTCTTCCTTTATTCACTATTATGTAAAAACGGGCGATGCAAAAGAAGCAATTAAGAACGCACTGTTGTTCGCTTCTTATAAAATTGGTTTTGTGGGAACTTCCAATGGATTTATGACAGAGGAACAAATTGAGCACTGGAAGCAGTTGATTTGGCATAGAAGATAATCCGGATTGGTACGCCTGTATAGGCAGACATAATAAAAACCTCCTTTTTGCAGTTTGGCTGTAAAGGAGGTTTTTTGTTATGCTTCAAATTTACGTTTCATAGAGATAGCGCAAAAATAGAATCGCATTTTCCATACTATTGGAGTTGGTGACAAAGGTTAGAATGGGTTTCATATTTACATAATACTGGTGTTCCTGCAGCTTCGGCGCGTCAGTGACATAGATGCCGACAGGGATTGCTTCGTCTGTTTCTCCTACTTTCGCATAGTAGAGCCGATCTTGGAATTGTTCTAGCAGATCGCTTGGAAGCTGTTTTGTGATATCAGAGTAGCATTCTCCCGCAGCAAAATAGTCAATGGTTTTATCGTCGCCAATAATAATATCCAATTCCTGTGTGGTGATAACTGCCATTGTTTTTTCTAGTCCCATATAGATATCATAGCCCGCGCCATCTGTATAGTAATTTACAGTGGTGTCAATATAGGCATTATGCTTTTTGGTATCAATTTGTGCGTATTCGATAAAGCCGTCAATCAGTGCTGTATCGGATGTATCACCAGTGTCGTTGTAGAAATAAGCCGCAAATGCCGTATCGGAGGGAGAAGTTAGAGTAGTCACTAAAATATATACAATCAGACCAATAGCAGCGACAGCAACAAGTGTCATTTTTAAGTAATATTCCTTAAAATAAGCTAATTTCTCCTTAAAAGGTGCATCCTTTAGTTTTGCATTCTGTTCACGAATTTCGTCGTGCATGGAGTTATTTTGGTCACGGTTTTTATTATATACTTCCATATTTTGCTATTCCTTTCCAAGAATTAGACAGCAAAAATCGTATTGTTTGGCTGTCTATCGTTAAATTTATATCCTATATCATATCGTTTTTGGTTATAAAATGTCAATTCCACAGCGTATTAATTTTTTCTAAAGCTTGAATATTTGCTTGATTTGTAATAAGATATAAGATACAACAATATTGTGGAACTAAAATTTTAAATAATAACAAAGAAGGGATTATGGTTATGAATGAAAGCTATAAGGAACTATTGGTGAAAAAGGAACGAGATATGAAACAGACGCTGCTGCGGATTGCCTGCGTAATACCGACTGTTGTTTGTGCCGCCTTTACACTGCTTACAGGACAAATTGTAATGTTTATTTTCTTGATTGTTTGTGGTGTTCTTAACTATTTTGTATTTCAGTGGACAGATATTGAGTATGAGTATCTCTATGTTGACCGAGAGATTTCCATTGATAAGATTTTAGCAAAAACTAGAAGAAAGAAAATTGCTACTATTGAAACGGACAAAATTGAAATTATGGCGCCAGAGAAATCGCATCAGTTAGATTCCTACCGTAATAGAGAGGTAAAGACAGCCGATTACAGCGCAGGGAAGGATTTGCCTGATCAGAAGCTTTATGTACTCTATTATGAGGGAAGTAAGAAGTATCTGTTAAATCTCACGGAGGATTTTGCTAAAACTGTGATGAATATTATTCCAAGGAAGGTATTTCTGCAATAAAATGCTTGACAAGTAATAGCTGCTCTTGTATAATTTTGAACAATTAAATAAATTTATGGAAACATATTTATCAAACAACTAAATAGGAGGAAGAAAAATGGGTCAGATTATTGGTGAAGGAATTACTTTTGACGATGTGCTCTTGGTTCCAAGCTACTCACAGGTAATACCCAATCAAGTGGATTTATCAACTTGGTTGACTAAGAAAATCAAGCTTCACATTCCCATGATGAGTGCGGGAATGGATACTGTAACAGAACATAGAATGGCGATTGCTATGGCGCGGCAGGGCGGTATTGGCATTATCCATAAAAATATGTCCATTGAGGCGCAGGCTGAGGAAGTGGACAAGGTCAAACGTTCTGAAAATGGTGTAATTACAGACCCCTTTTCATTGACTCCAGAACATACACTTGGCGACGCAGATGCATTAATGGCGAAATTTCGGATTTCCGGCGTTCCCATTACCGAGGGCAGAAAGCTGGTCGGCATTATTACAAACCGTGATTTAAAGTTTGAAACCGATTTTTCAAAAAAAATCAAGGAATCGATGACATCAGAAAATCTGATTACTGCAAAAGAGGGTATCACATTGGAGGAAGCCAAAAAAATTCTTGCAAAGGCACGCAAGGAGAAGCTTCCGATTGTGGACGATGACTTCAACCTAAAAGGGTTGATTACCATTAAAGATATTGAAAAAACAATTAAATATCCGTTGTCGGCTAAGGACGAGCAGGGAAGGCTGCTTTGTGGCGCAGGTGTGGGAATTACGGCAAATGTGTTAGAGCGTGTCGAGGCGCTTGTTGCAGCAAAGGTGGATGTAATTGTCCTTGACAGTGCGCATGGCCATTCAGAAAATGTATTAAAGTGTCTGCGAATGATAAAAGAGGCATATCCAGATCTCCAGGTAATAGCTGGAAATGTTGCAACAGGAGAAGGCACAAAAGCGTTGATTGAGGCGGGCGCTGACGCGGTAAAGGTAGGAATTGGCCCAGGATCTATTTGTACAACGAGAGTTGTTGCCGGTATCGGTGTTCCACAGATTACAGCGATTATGGATGCGTATGCAGTGGCGAAAGAGTACGGTATTCCGATTATTGCGGACGGTGGTATTAAATATTCTGGGGATATGACAAAGGCAATTGCAGCGGGCGGTAATGTTTGTATGATGGGCAGTATTTTTGCCGGCTGTGAGGAAAGTCCGGGAACATTCGAATTATTCCAAGGCAGAAAATATAAAGTATATAGAGGCATGGGTTCGATTGCTGCAATGGAGAACGGCAGCAAAGACCGTTATTTCCAGTCTGATGCTAAGAAATTGGTACCAGAAGGTGTGGAAGGACGAGTTGCTTACAAGGGAAACGTGGAGGATACAGTATTCCAGTTAATGGGTGGTCTGCGTTCCGGTATGGGATACTGCGGCACAGCTACAATAGAGGAATTAAAACAGAACGGCAAATTTGTTAAAATTTCTGCTGCTGCTCTGCGAGAGAGTCATCCGCATGATATCCATATCACAAAAGAGGCGCCGAATTACAGCGTCGAAGAATAAGCGGGTACAAAATCGGACGCTGCCACTTGGTTGTGGCAGCGTTTTTATGCACAGACCCGTGCCGAAGAAGAATGCCGCTGAAGCGGCGCACGGGTCGCGCGGCGAGTAGAGGAGAAGGGCATTCCCCAACTCGATATTATAGACCCGTGCAGAGGAAGAAAGCCGCTGAAGCGGCGCACGGGTCGCGCGGCGAGTAGAGGAGAAGGACATTCCCTTACTCGATATTACAGACTCGTGCAGAGGAAGAAAGCCGCGAAGGCGGCGCACGGGTCGCGCGGCGAGTAGAGGAGAAGGAGATTCCCCAATTCGATATTACAGACTCGTGTAGAGGAAGCAGAAGAAAAGAAAGGTGGAGGGAAAATGTTATATCGAACATATCGTATGTACAATAACTGCATGGAGATTATGGTGCCCTCCAGCTTAAGCGCAGGAACTGCCAGTCCGATTGCACAGTATCACTGGCAGTCAGAGGATAAAAAAGTAGTGGTGGATGTTGTGCGGGGCGGTGCTGATTTGGACGAGGAAGGTCTGTATGAACGTTTAAATGAGTATTATAAAGGTTTCTGCAAGGATATTACAAATTTTCAGTGTCTGCATATTGAGAAGCGCAGCGTTAATGGGCACGCTTACGGGGAATTGCGTTATACATCGGATATGATGGGTTACCGTTTTTATAATGTCTTTATGCTGGGGACTTTGGAGGGAAGGGAACTGGTGCTGACCTTGCAATGCATGGATAAGGATGTAAAATCACACCTGCATATATTTGAGATTATTTCGGATTCTATCAGGATTTTAAGAAAAAATAATACAGAAGAAGGAGGCGGTGCATATGATAGTGAAGGCTAAAGAAAATCAGATATCATTTTTATATCAGGAAACCGATCCTTATTTTGATATTGGCTATAAGATTTTGGAGCAGTCTAAGATCGCGGAAATGCTGCCTTGCAGAAGAAAGATACAGAATGATAAAAATAAGCTGTATTTTTATGTGGAGGGAAAAGAATCTGTGCAATTGCAGCAGGTGCTGCCTAGGTTAGATCATAATGCGGTGGTTGATATTTTATATCAATTAGTGTATTTGACACAGAAAGTAGAAGCAAATGGATTTTTGAAAAAGGAATGTATTTGGTACAAATACGAACATATATATTACAATACAGCAGCGCTGCATATTATAACAGCAATTCTGCCGATTACAAGAGAATTTCGCTATGCGGATGGTTTGGATTGGTTTGGGCGGTTTGCAGAAACGATTGCGAAAGTCAGCGCATTTTTGGGAAAAGAACAGGCGGAACAGATGGAATATTTTATCCATTTATTACAATATGATAAAATATCATATGATGAGGTGCTAGAGGAAATAGAACGGTTCGGCAGTGGTATGTCAGGAATTTTGGCAGGAAAAAGTCCAAAAGAGCCAGATATCTGTCTGCAATTGTATTACAGTGGAAGAGAGGGAGAGCTAACCTTCCGGATTGAGCAAAGCAGCTTTACAATTGGGGCAAATTCCGAAGCGTGTGCGGGTGTAATACCTGAAACCATTTCAAGGGCAGTAAGCAGACGTCACTGTATGATTGTGGAGCGGAACAAAAAATATTTTGTACAGGACTTAGGCAGCACAAACCATACATTTGTCAATGCACAGGTGATTCCCAAAAATGAATTAATGGAGTTATCAAACCATGATATTTTAAGTGTGGCGGATGTCGAATTTCGGGTAAAGATAGAACAAGACATGCCCTTATCGTAAAACAATGAATTTTTATTTATAAAATGGAGGATTGAAAATTATGAAAGACACAATTGAAATCAGATGGCATGGACGCGGTGGACAGGGCGCAAAAACAGCAGCGCTTCTTCTTGCAGATGTAGCATTTAAAACAGGAAAATATGTGCAGGGGTTTCCAGAGTATGGGCCGGAACGTATGGGAGCTCCGATTACAGCATATAACCGCATTAGCAGCAGTCCAATTACAGTACATTCTAATATCTATGAGCCGGATTATGTGGTTGTGGTCGATGAAAGTCTGCTGGAAAGCATTGACGTTACAAAAGGATTGAAAGAGGGCGGTGCAGTCATTATTAATTCGGAACGTACCAAGGAGGAACTACAGCCGTATCTGCATGGATATAAAGGCGCAGTTTATACGGTAAATGCAAAGCAGATTTCATTAAAGGCGCTTGGCAAGAATTATCCTAATTCGCCTATGCTTGCTGCTGCGGTTGCCGTATCAAATGTTATGGATAGAAATGAATTTTTAAAGGAAATGAAAACGTCTTTCCAACATAAATTTGCGAAAAAGCCAGAGGTGATTGAGGGAAATATGCGTGCGCTGAAAATGGCGTTTGATGAGGCGTGCTAAAACAACGATTAGTAATAAAGAAAGGGAAAACGATTTTTTATGTATAAAATTAATGAACAAAGTCCTTGGCAGGAGATAACGGAAGGAAATAAGATTTTTGAGCCGGCAACGTCACGGGCATTTAATACAGGTGAATGGCGCACAGCAACACCAATCTGGCATTTGGAAAAATGTAAACAGTGTCTGTTGTGTACACCGGTCTGTCCAGATTCATCGATTCCCGTTGCAGAGGGAAAACGAACAGATTTTGATTATGATCATTGCAAAGGGTGTGGAATTTGCGCAAAGGTATGTCCGTTTGGCGCAATTGATATGCAGCGATAGAGGTACAGGAAAGGAATTATAAAGATTATGGCAATTAGAGAACGTTTATCGGGGAATGAGGCGGTGGCGTATGCGATAAAACAGATTAACCCGGATGTAATGCCGGCGTTTCCGATTACACCGTCAACGGAAATTCCGCAGTATGTAGCAAATTATATTGCAAATGGCGAGATTGATACGGAATTTATTCATGTGGAGAGTGAACATAGTGCAATGAGCGCAACGGTCGGCGCATCTGCAGCAGGAGCACGGGCAGTGACAGCAACGTCTTCTTGTGGGATGGCGTTGATGTGGGAGGAGTTGTATGTGGCAGCTTCCAACCGACTTCCGATTGTGCTGGCGCTGGTAAACCGTGCACTTTCCGGCCCGATTAATATTAACGCTGATCACTCTGACAGTATGGGCGCGCGGGATTCTGGCTGGATTCAGATTTATGCAGAGTCCAATCAGGAGGTATATGACAACTTTTTGCAGGCTTATCCGATTGCGGAGAATGAAAAAGTGCATTTGCCTGTTATGGTTTGTCAGGACGGATTTATTACCAGCCACGGTGTAGAAAATATTTATCTTGTAGAAGATGAGAAAGTAAAGGATTTTGTGGGAGAATATAACCCAAAACATTACTTGCTTAATGTAGAGGAGAAATTGGCAGTAGGCCCTTATGCAGTTTCGTGCTACTATATGGAAACAAAACGTGGACAGCGTCAGGCAATGATTGAGGCACGTCAGGTAATTTTAGACGTTGCAGCACGCTTTGAAAAAATGACAGGGCGTAAATATGGTTTTTTTGAAGAATATCAAATGGAAGATGCAGAGTATGCAGTGGTTCTTATTGGATCGGCAGCAGGTACGTGCAAGGCAGCAATTGACCACATCCGCAGCACCAGCGGCAAAAAAGTTGGATTGATTAAAATTCGCGTATTCCGTCCGTTTCCGGAGGAAGAACTTGCAAAAGCGCTCTCTAAAGCAAAGGCAGTTGCAATTATGGATAGAAGCGAAATGTTTTCGGCTACATCGGGGCCGCTTGGCGCAGAAGTCCGCGCAGCAATGTATCAGGCGCGCTGTACTGCTGATACCGTTAATTATTTCTATGGTTTAGGCGGTAGGGATATTACAGTTTCTGATTTTGAACAAGTGTACGAAAAACTTGAAACCTTAGCAGAAACACATACGGTTACGGATATGTATACATATATCGGGCTGCGTGATCAGCAGACAAAGGAGGACTAGAAGATGTATGATTTTAAAGAAGTTATGAGTAAGCCAGAACGTCTAGCTCCTGGACATAGAATGTGTGCAGGCTGCGGCGGAACAGTGACTGTGCGCACGGTGCTTAGAGCCTTGGAGGAGGGGGATAAAGCAGTCGTTGGCAACGCTACGGGATGTTTGGAGGTTTCTTCCTTTATGTATCCTTACACAGCCTATGAGGACAGCTATATTCACAATGCATTTGAGAACGCAGGCGCAACGCTTTCCGGCGTAGAAACTGCATACAATGTATTAAAGAAAAAAGGCAAAATTAAAGATACTTTTAAATTTATTACTTTCGGCGGCGATGGCGGCACTTATGATATTGGTTTTCAGTCTTTATCTGGCGCAATGGAGCGCGGTCATGATATGGTCTATGTATGTTACGATAACGGTGCATATATGAATACAGGCACACAGCGTTCTTCTGCAACACCACAGTATGCAGATACGACGACAACCCCCGCTGGCAAGGTATCCAACGGAAAAATTCAGGTGCGCAAGGATTTAACAGCGATTATTGCAGAGCATCATGTTCCCTATGTGGGGCAGAGCACATTTACGACGAATTTCAAGGATTTATATACAAAGGCACAGAAGGCAATCTATACACCAGGGCCGGCGTTTTTAAATGTACTGTCGCCTTGCCCAAGAGGCTGGGGATATGAACCAAGTGAATTAATGAATATTTGCAAAATGGCGATAGAAACCTGCTACTGGCCGTTGTTCGAAGTGGTTGACGGCAAATGGATACTTAGCTATGAACCCAAAGAGAAAATGCCGATTGAGGAGTTTTTGCGTCCGCAGAAGCGGTTTAAGCATTTATTTAAAAAAGGAAATGAGGAATTACTGGGGCTGTTTCAGGCGGAAGTAGATAAACGGTGGGAGGAACTGCGGGAGCGGTGTCAATAGATGTTGGATTATGGAGGGCTTTATATGGTTCAAGTGGTAGACAGTCAGAAACTGCAAAGTGTTGCTGATATTTATAACCAATATAAAAATTGTAAAGTGCTTATTAGAGATTTTGTTAGGGAAGATGGTTCTGTAACAAAAGGTTATGTTTATGCTGTAAGTACATCGTCGGATTCGTTCGTGACTTTATTTGATTATAAAGATGAATTAAAAGATAAAAATATTGACTGTATGCTGATTGGCAGTTATAATAACGGCGGTGGAATTGGAATACAATATATCGTGCAAAAAACAAATGGATAAGAAAGGAATAATTTTGCAAAATATTAAATTAATAGATAATCGGTTTTATATAGATTGTGATTTTGTCCTTGGAACAAGATTTGATAAACCGCATATAGAAACAATAAATTTTATTGTCGATACCGGAGCACGGTATACATGCTGTTATTACAGAGATTTAGATAGACGGTTAGACGAAAAGTTATTTGAAAAGCAGGAGCATATTGATTTAGGTGGTTTTGTCGAAGGACTAAGCGTAAGATTTTATAGATATCATGTTGCGCTGATAAAGCTGGGAGATAACGTAAATTTAAAAGATAAAGATATTTGGATTACATTTGACAGCAGAATTACAGATTATACGTTGGGTATGGATATTTTAAAAGATATTTCTTTTCTCTTTACACAAAAATCAAACTCGCTTATCCTGTTTCAGGATTATAATGAAATGACTGCATATATCTCTTTTGACAAAGAGCAATATTCTTCTGAAAGCATAAAATAAGCATAAAAATAAGGGCGGCTGCATTCAAAAAATATACAAGATTGGCAGTATTAATCTCTGTTAAGCTATACTAACAACCGTTAAGATTTTCCAATTTCTGCACAGCCTATATTGCATAAGCGGGCAATACGTGCTGTGCAGAAAGGAAAATCTAATCGCTCGTGAGTATAATATTTTATATATGTAATATTTATGCAGCAGCCCTAAAATATTAGGTATTGGAATAATCGTAAAAGTTACGCATACTTCTGCCGTGCCGCTTCAATCTCTGCTTGTTTCTTCGCCTCATCTTCTGCAGCTTCACGCATCAGTCGATTGTAAATCGCATTTGCCTCATCAACGATTTCTTTATGCTCTGGCGGCAGAATGACTTCTTTTTGCGGCTGTGCGCTTGATAAAAGAGAGTCAACCGTATTTTGATTGTTGGAAGTATTCATAATTGCATCTAACGCGGCTTTGGTACTTTCGTCAACAGGCCCTTGACCATATAAGCCGGAGTAAGAACCTGTAGCAGCATTGTAAGCCGCAGCGTCTGGGATTGTGTTTTGCGTAAGACTCGGCTTTTTCTGTTCAATAGCGGGCTTTTGCTTTGCTTCTTTTGCTTCCAAGCGCAGCGCCGCCTCCTTTTCTGCTTTAGAGGGCCATATTCGTACTGCTTCTGGAATATATACGACCAACCACCATTTAATTACATGGGGATAATACCTTTTTAAGAAATAAGCTGTAGCAGCGTCCATTGTTAATACACCATCTTTCAAACATATTCGTATTATTATGTATCAGTTAAAATTTAAACTGTTACTCTATTATAACATATATCGGAAAAAATCCATAGAAAATATAGTAAAAATATTGAATAAATGTCACAGTTTCGTCTAGGATTTTGTATTTACTACAAAATTTTCCAGAAAACGTGGTGATTAAGATGTGCAATAATAAAGCCATAGTTTATTGGGGCAGGCGAACATCATTTTAAAATACGGTGAAATTATAAGAAGCAAAAGACATAAAAAATGAAATTAGATATAAATGCGTAACTTGCAATAAACCAACGCATAATAGGAGTAAATAAGAATATCAGCAGTTCTATATGAATAAATTATAAAAATTATAATAATCGTATAAACTAAATTGACAATCTAAAAAAAAGTGTTATATTAGATATAGAACAGATAAAACAAGAAGCAAAACAAGAAATAAGATAGAAATTGACGGGAGGATTGACTATGAATATTCAAAAATTTACACAAAAATCAATGGAAGCAGTCAATGCCTGTGAGAAACTTGCTATGGAGTATGGCAATCAGGAATTAGAGCAGGAGCATTTACTGTATGGTTTGCTGGCAATTGAGGACAGCCTGATCCTGAAATTAATAGAGAAAATGGAGATCAACAAAGACTATTTTCTGGATAGGGTTAAGAAGGCGCTGGATAAACGTGTAAAAGTACAAGGAGGACAGCCTTATGTGGGGCAGTATCTCAATAAAGTACTAATTAGCGCAGAAGATGAAGCAAAGCGCATGGGGGATGAATATGTATCTGTCGAACATTTATTCTTATCTATGCTGCAAAATCCAAACAAGGAAATCAAAGAGATTTTCCGTGAATACGGTATTACAAGGGAGCGGTTCTTAAAAGCGCTATCTGAAGTGCGTGGCAACCAGCGAGTGACAAGCGACAATCCCGAAGCAACATACGATACATTGGAAAAATATGGGCAAGATCTAGTGGAAAAAGCAAGGAATCAAAAACTTGACCCTGTAATTGGCCGCGACAATGAAATTCGCAATATTATCCGAATCCTTTCAAGGAAAACAAAGAATAACCCTGTGTTAATCGGCGAACCGGGTGTCGGCAAAACAGCGGTAGTCGAGGGATTGGCGCAGCGTATTGTGCGGGGGGACGTGCCGCAGGGATTAAAGGATAAAAAGGTGTTTTCACTGGATATGGGCGCATTGGTTGCCGGAGCGAAATACCGCGGAGAATTTGAGGAGCGTTTAAAGGCAGTACTTGAGGATGTGAAAAACAGCGATGGGCAGATTATTCTTTTTATTGATGAACTGCACACCATTGTCGGAGCGGGCAAGACAGAGGGGGCAATGGATGCTGGAAATATGCTAAAGCCTATGCTTGCAAGGGGTGAACTGCACTGTATCGGCGCTACAACACTGGACGAGTATCGCCAGTATATTGAGAAAGACCCTGCGCTGGAACGGCGTTTTCAGCCAGTTATGGTTGACGAGCCGACTGTGGAAGATACCATTAGTATTTTACGAGGATTAAAAGAGCGCTATGAAGTATTTCATGGTGTTAAGATAATGGACAATGCGCTTGTTAGTGCGGCAGTGCTTTCCAATCGGTATATTTCTGACCGTTTTTTGCCGGATAAAGCGATTGACTTAGTAGATGAAGCTTGTGCAATGATTAAGACAGAGCTGGATTCTATGCCGACAGAGTTAGATGAATTACAACGGAAAATGATGCAGATGGAAATAGAAGTTGCTGCATTGAAAAAAGAGGAAGACCGCTTGAGCAAGGAACGATTGGAAGCTTTACAGGCAGAACTTGCGGAGCAGAAGGCAGAATTTAACAACCGCAAAGCGCAGTGGGATAATGAGAAGGCGTGTGTGGAGCGGCTTTCCAAGCTAAGAGAAGATATCGAGGCAATGAACGATCAGATACAGATTGCGCAGCGAGAAGGAAATCTGGAAAAGGCAGCGGAACTAAGCTACGGCAAGCTTCCAGAATTAAAACGTCAGCTTGAAAAAGAGGAGGAAACCGTTCACGCAAGAGAAATGTCCTTGGTGCATGAAAGCGTTTCGGAAGAGGAAATCGCGAGAATCATTTCGCGCTGGACAGGGATTCCGGTTGCAAAGTTAAATGAGAGTGAACGTAATAAAACACTGCATCTTGACGCCCAACTGCATAAGCGTGTAATCGGTCAGGAGGAGGGTGTTACAAAAGTAACAGAAGCGATTATCCGTTCAAAAGCAGGGATTAAAGACCCTGAAAAGCCAATCGGTTCTTTTCTGTTTTTAGGGCCTACTGGTGTTGGCAAGACAGAACTTGCCAAAGCGCTTGCTGCATCGCTGTTTGATGATGAGTCTAATATGGTGCGGATTGATATGAGTGAATATATGGAGAAACATTCTGTATCACGATTGATTGGAGCGCCTCCTGGATATGTCGGCTATGACGAGGGCGGACAGCTTACCGAGGCAGTGCGTAGAAAGCCTTACAGCGTTGTTTTGTTTGATGAAGTGGAAAAGGCGCATCCAGATGTATTTAATATTTTGCTGCAAGTGCTGGATGACGGTCGTATTACTGATTCACAGGGACGAACGGTAGATTTTAAAAATACGATATTAATTATGACCTCCAATATTGGCGCACAGTATTTATTGGAAGGCATTGATGCAGACGGAGAAATCAGCCAGTCAGCACAGGAATTGGTATTGAATGATTTGCGTACACACTTTAGACCAGAATTTTTAAATCGTCTTGATGAAACAATTTTGTTTAAACCGTTGACGAAAGAGAATATTAGTGGCATTATAGCACTGATATTAAAGGATATTAACCGGCGTTTGGAGGATAAAGAACTGACCATTGAAATCAGCGATGCGGCACAGCACTTTATTGTGGAAAACGGATATGATCCTGTATATGGCGCAAGACCATTAAAGCGGTTTATTCAGAAATATGTGGAAACACTGGCGGCGAAATTGATTCTTGCGGATGAAGTGAAGACAGGTGATACTATTTGGATTGATCTGGATGAAAAAGCGCAGGAATTAACAGCAGTAAAAAAGTAAAAAGCAAAAAAGTATAAAGTAAAAAAGCAAGCAAATAAATAAGCGTTGAAAAGAACCGCTGAGAAAATAAAAGGGACTGCCTTAGTTGGAAGTCCCTTGATTTATGTACAGCCCCATTCAAAGGAAATATTGTCAGCAAGCTGATGCCCAGCGTATGAGTAGAGGAAGATAAATCTTTTCTGCCTGATAGTATTGGCAATTGTTTATGGTGCAGGATTGATATCCTGCGAAAATCCATCTTCTGGCAAAGGGGGATTTGGTGTATTCTCAGCGCCCTGTGCGCCGTTTTCCGGTGGGAAATCAGCAGGTTGTGTGTTCTCCTGCGGTGGATTGACAGGCTGCTGATTGTCCTCTTGTGGCGGTTCTACAGGCTGCGTGTTGTTCTCCTGCGGCGGATTGACAGGCTGCTGATTGTCCTCTTGTGGCGGCTCGACAGGCTGCGTGCCGTTCTCTGGTGCAGTTGCGTTTTCCTGCGTTGTGCCTTCTGGCGTATCGGTGCTTTCTGTTTCCGTTGAATTTTCTGTACTCTCTTGTGGAATATCTGTTTCAGTAGAAGTTTCGCTTTCTGGCACGCCGTTTTCGTTATCGTTATTTTCAGGAGAATTATTGTCCGAATCAGGTTTGGATTCCTCTGTGGAGGCATCCTCAACAATAATTGCGTGCTGTAGCAGGAAATCTTTCCATACAGTATAATACTGCGCCTTAATATGTACTTGATCCCATGTATAATCCGAAATCAAAATTCCGTCTTCGCACAGGCTGCTTTCATTCACATCAATATAAAAAATATCTTTTTGGTTTGCAAGTTGGGAAATTATAGTATTGCGCGCGGAGATATTTTCATTGGTAACAACTTCCTCCTCGGCAGATTTTTCTTTCGTTACGGTTAAATTCGCTTGAATAAAAATAAGAGCGTCTGGCTGGATTTCACGGATATTTTCCAGAACTTGGCGGTAACGTTCAAAAAATGATTCCGGCGTACCAGTGCCACATTCATTAATTCCTACCATAAGGTAGATTTTTCCGAATTGTTTCTCCATTAGGACATCGTGTACTGACGTTTTCTTATCCTCGTAAGTAATTTTAGGCTTTTCGTAGTCATAAATGGAAAGAGAGGATTTACATAAAAATGTAGCATTCTCAATCCCCGAAAATTCACTTAATCCGACCGTGCGGGAATCTCCAATAAAACAGGCGTCTTCAAAATATTCGTCGGTTGCAGTCGTAAATGTAAGCGTACCGTCCGCAGCATTGTTTGAATCGGACATGGAAACGGTATTTGCTTCATCGGAGGTTTCACCTTGATTGGCTTTGGAAAGTCTGCTGTTTCCAATAAAATTTTGTCCTTCTTCTCCGGGAATTTGTGCCATAACAGCGGCAATATCTCCGCTGTGCTTCGTAAAAGGAGAGGAAGCAAACAGACTCTGCGAAATATTAAAAGTAGTTTTAAACTGAAAGCCTTTTTTATATAAACCGTCGTGCAATCCTTGCATAGCGGTTGCAAATGGCAGGCTTGATGCCGATAACGTAAGTTTATTGTGATAATAACTTATGTTCCAATAGCTGCCCAGCAAAGAGAATAAGAAGGTTGATAAAAGTATGGAAAGGAGCAGGGCATAAGGCGTTTTGCTGCTTTTGTTCATAGAGTACAATTACCTCCAATGTTAAAATCTAAAGTATAGAAACGGGTTGTTTACGCCAATGGATAAGAAGTATATCGCATACCAAAAAATACCGAGTGCAATTACAATACCAAGCTTTTTGTGGCGTATTTTGTCAAAAAGCTGTTCAGGATATTCCGTTGCAAAAATAATGCACGTTATCAACAACGGCGCGTAAGTCGTGAGCTGCTTAATAAAATCGGCAGGGTTAATTGTACTGCCTACGCCGAAAAATGGAAACATACGTCCTAAATAAACACCAAGTTCTGTAAAATCACTAATGGCAAAAATCGTCCAGCTAATCAATATGTAAAATATCATATAAATATGCGAAACAATTTTTGAAACAATATGATCGCCTGTCAGCCATTTCAATGTAATATTTTTCTCAATTATTTGCAATACAAAGATAAAAAGCCCCCAAAGAATAAAATTCCAAGCAGCGCCGTGCCAAAAGCCGGTTAAAAACCATACAACAAGCAAATTACATATTGTGTGAAACGATCCTTTACGGTTGCCGCCAAGAGGAATATAGACATATTCTCGAAACCATGCGCCCAGCGTAATATGCCATCTGCGCCAGAAATCCGTAACGCTTCTAGCCATGTAAGGGTGTTTGAAATTCTCCGGCATATGGAATCCCAGCATTTCGCCAAGTCCAATTGCCATTAACGAATATCCGCAGAAATCAAAATAAAGCTGCATCGAATATGCAAACGCCCCCAACCACGCAAGCGGCGTTGAAATACTTTCAAAACCGATGGTACAAACTTCATTCCATAAAGTACCAATACGGTTTGCAATAATGACTTTGTATCCAAGTCCAATAATAAACGTTTTTAGACCATTGTCAAGCTTTTCAATAGAAATTGTCCTTGCCTTGAGTTCTGTACAGATATCGGAGTATACAACAATCGGGCCGGCTATTAACTGTGGAAACATACACAAATATGCACCAAGACTAACAATGGAACTGTCCGCCTTTACATCTCCGCGGTACACATCAACGATATACGATACAATCTGAAATGTATAGAAGCTGATGCCAAGCGGCAAAGTAAGCTTTAATGGTTCAATCGGATTCCAGTCGTTGTGGAATAATAATAGCGCATTGATATTTTCAATAAAAAAGTTTGTGTATTTAAAAAATAGTAAAAGCCCGAAATCATACAACAGCGCAAGAAGTAAAAAAAAGGTTTTCTGCCGCTTTTTCATATAAAATAAGGCTATCAGCCGTCCTAAACCATAGTTCACAAAAATGGACAGCAGAATTAAAAATAAATAGTAAGGCTCTCCCATACCGTAAAATATAAGACTGCCGATAAATAACAGCATATTTCGACTTCTAGGAGCAGCAAAATAATATAAAATAAGAAAAATTGGTAAAAATATAAATATAAATGTCAAGCTGCTGAAAACCATGATGTCCCCCTAAATCATGATATATGTGGAAACAGATTTAAACCACCGAATTATATTATAACAAAAGATGTTTGAAAATTCTATAAATTTTTCAAATTTAAACAAAATCGGTAATACTTCGTCATTCTGTGTTTTTATAGAGGGTTTGGGGGAAGATTTTTGGCATATTTGCTAAGAAGGTTTAGAGTAATGAATAAGGCTTTACACCTTTTACATAATCTGCTATGATTAAGTTGTAGTAATCAGTATAGATATACTGAAAAACGTTAAGATTTTCCAATTTTTATACGACCCATCTTGCATAAGCGGACAATATGTGTGTTGTGTAGAAAGAAAAATCTAATCGTATTTGAGTATAAAAGAAAGATAGGTGATCATATGTCAGAAAAAGAAATGATGCAAAGAAATGTAGAAGAATTTGCAAGGCTGCAAGATTATATGATAGATACAGATAAAGAATCAGCAGCATACAAAAAGATGAAACGCCGCTATATTGAATTGAAAGTAATTTTGACATCATCTGGTATTAATCTTACGGAACTAGATATTATTAAAGAATAAAAAATAAGGGGTTGCCGTAATGTGACAACCCCTTATTTTTTATTCAGAAATACTGTCTTTGATTACAATGCTTTGTAAAAGTTGATGTATTAATTCTTTATTTTCATTGTATACAGATTCCGGCATATTGGTGCTGACACCATAGGAAGCTAGATCAAAAACAATTTGATAATTTATATATGTGATGTCGTTCTCTGTATAGGTATCAGGATATAGCTTGCCGGTTAATCCGCTGGCTGTAGTAAAGTCTTTGGGACTTTCAGCAGAACTGGATTGAAATGTTAATGTTCCATACTGCCCGAAAATATTGATAAAAGCATCCTCTCTTTTTTGCACTTGAATCGTAAAACCCCAGTCAGGTTCAGACGGCTCATAAGCAGTATAGCTCCAGTCTTCAGGCATTTGGAATGAAATATCCGAAGTCCAGTTTTCTGCCGGTTCAAACGTTTTTGTAATGGTTGTTAATGCGGCAGAGGACAGATCTTCGGGCGGATTCCCCCCTTCTGGTTTGTCGGTTTTGGAATCGGAAGCTGGTATTTGGCTTTCTGGCTGCGATGCAGGAACAGATTTGGCTGTTGCTTTATCTGGATTACTTGTGGGAGTCTGTTCCAGCGTGCAAGCAGCGATTTGTTCTGTTTCAGAAGGCTTCTCTTGTGTGCTTTCTGGAGGCAATTCCGTAGATGGGGCAGCAGTATATTGCTGCATTGTGTCAATGTCTTCTTGCTCTGTTATACGATATTGGAATTAACATCAGAAATATATGCAGTTCTCTTACCATTCTCAGAGCTTGCCTGTACGATATAAGGCTCATCTATCTCAATAAATTCTGGTTTTGCGTTTACTGTGTGCCGGATTACTCCAAACGAAATAACAGCAAATGCTGCAAGTAATGCAGTATACAAATATAATTTCCTATTCATTACATTTTCTCCTATACATTTTCTCTCCCAAATATTTATCTGTTTTATTTGTATCTTGATGGGGATAATTTTTCTGATTTTTATCACCTTCGCCCACGGAGCTGTCGCGATAAGCTTTGATGCTACCAGATATGGTATAAATCTTAGCACAGAGTTAGAATATC